>CALGAJ010000048.1 GCA_937951975.1 uncultured Desulfotignum sp. | reverse complement strand
GCCGGTCTTGCGGCGGGAAGGATCGCAGGAGATGATGGCGATGGTAACCTCGGGCAGATCCCGCAGAATCCGGATGATCAGTTCGTCGGTCAGAGAGGATTTGCCGGCCCCGCCCGTGCCGGTGAGACCGATGACCGGCACGGTTTTCGATTCCGCCATCGGGGTCAAGCGGTCCATGATCTGTGCCAGCCGGTCCGGATCATTGGCACCGGCCTCCTGGACCGCGGAAATGAACCGGGCGATGGTCAGCTTGTTGTCCGCATTGAGCCGGTCGTATGCCAGATGATCGAAATCCACGCTCGACCCGTCCATGGACCGCATCATATCGTTGATCATGCCCTGAAGCCCCATCTTGGCCCCGTCTTCGGGTGAATAGATCCGGGTGATGCCGTAATCGTGCAGCTCCGCCATTTCCGCCGGGATGATCACCCCGCCGCCGCCGCCGAAAATCTTGACATGGGAAGCCCCCTGTTCATCCAGCAGGTCTTTCATATACTTGAAATATTCCATGTGGCCGCCCTGGTAACTGGAAACGGCAATGCCCTGGACATCCTCCTCAATGGCGGCATCCACCACCTCTTTGACCGACCGGTTGTGACCGATATGAATGACTTCGGCGCCCGTATCCTGAAGAATCCGTCTCATGATATTGATGGCGGCATCGTGGCCGTCGAACAAAGAGGTGGCAGTAACGATCTTAATGGCGTGTTTCGGGACATAGGGCTGAGTTTCCTGAGTCATAACGGCTCCTTTTAAAATATGAGTCCAAGAATAAAATCGGTCTGGATGGCGGTATACTGGTCAATGGTAAACTGTTTTTGCAAATGCCAGCGGCGGAACGCCCACATCTGTCCGAGCACGGAGATGTTGTGTCCCACAAGATTAACGATATTGTCCTCCAGGACCGGAAAACTGTTTTTGCCGGACATCTGATTCAAGGTGGTGATAAAGATATCCGTAATGTTCAATTCATTGGTCAACACCCGTTTCTGCCATTTTTTCGGCAGGAACTGGGTCACCTGATACATGAGCAGAATATGGTCGGCCATATTGTCACAAACCTTGAAATAACGGCGAAGCACCCGGGCCAGCACCGCTTTGTCCCCGGTGCTGTCTGCCAGAGCCTCTTCCACGGCTTTCTGCACTTCTTCATGGATGGTTTTACATACCAGGTAAAGCAGATCCTCCTTGGAGCTGACATATTCATACAGGGAACCAACTGAGAATCCGGCGGCTCTGGCAATCATACGGGTGGTGGTTTTATGGTATCCATGGGTGATAAACAATGTGACCGTGGAATCAATGATATGACGGCGACGCTCTCTGACCAGATCGGGATTTTTGATCTGGGTGGGAACTTCGGGGTCCACTACCCGTTGTTTGTTTTTCCGGTCTTTTGTCACAACAGCACCACTCCATAGAATTGATTTTTTTCTAACCTTTTTTCAAAAGGCCGGCCCACGCCTGTTGGCACCGCATATATGAACGAGCGCTCAATCATACTTTTTTTGCATGAATCCATACGGTTGTCAAGGAAAACATTGGGCCGGGATCTCCATTTGCATTTTGACTTTTTTTTATGACCCGGTTACATTAGGAGCGAGCTTCTCAACAGGCAGAAATACAAAATAATACACACCGGCATCCGTTTGAAAGGAAGGTATTATGGAACTGAAAACGTTGTCCATCGAAAATCCGGAATCATTGAATTTTATTTTAGGGCATGCCCATTTCATCAAAACCGTGGAAGACATTCATGAAGCCATTGTCTGCACCGTTCCCAACGCCCAGTTCGGGGTGGCGTTCTGTGAGGCATCCATGGAGTGCCTGGTCCGGCACAGCGGCACGGATGAAGGGCTGATCCAGCTGGCCCGGGACAATGCCTACGCGCTGTCCGCCGGCCATACATTCATCATTTTCATGCGGGACATGTTTCCCATCAACATCCTGAATATCATAAAAAATGTTCCGGAAGTGGCCAGAATCCATTGTGCTACTGCCAATCCCGTGGAGGTCATTCTGGCGGAAACCGATCAGGGCCGGGGTATTTTGGGCGTGATTGACGGATTTTCCGCCAAAGGCATTGAAACAGATGCGGATATTGAAAAGCGCAAAGGATTTCTGCGAATGATCGGCTACAAGCAATAAAAAGCGGAAAAACGGGGTCAGGAAAACCTGACCCCCACAATTACTTGGTGATAAACACCGGGCATTCGGCTTTGTTGAGCACCTGATGGGCCACACTGCCCAGAAACAACCCGGCCAGATCCGACACACCCCGGGATCCCATGACGATCAGATCCATTTTCTCAATTTTTGCCGCTTCCGCAATGTGGGTGCCCGGCGTTCCTTCCAGAATCCGTGTCTCATAGGACACCCCGGCCTTTTCAAGCATCTCTTCAAACGGTTTGATCAGATCTTCGGATGATTTCATTATTTCATCGATGGCCTGCTGAAAATAGGGTTCTGACAAAACCACAGGAAACCGGGCATGACAATGCAGCAGAAGAATATGGGAGTTGAATTTTTTCGCCAGATCAATGGCATACCGGGTGGAATTAATGGAATGAGACGACCCGTCCACAGGATTCATTATTTTTTTAAATTCCATCGCACATCTCCTTTTTTTTCAGATTTCAGATTCATGATCAGAACGCGAAAGTCTTGATTCGCACGCGCTCATGATTTCATTCTAAGACACCCCGTCAATAAAAAAAAGCAAAAAAATAATTTCTTATCCCGAAGAGGATAAAAAAATCATTGACAACACATTTTTTATAAATGTAGTATCGCAATTAAATAGACTGAGCGCTCGATCAGTTTTTTTTCTTTTCATTTTGTCGGGCGGTGTTGAAAACCGGGAGACAACTTCTGATAACCCACAAAAACAAGGAGGCGCAGGGTGGATTTTGACCTTACCAAAGAGCAGGAAATGATTCGTAAGGAAGTCAGAAAGTTTGCCCAGAATGAGATCGCTCCAGTGGCCGGGGACCTGGACGAAAAAGAGGAATTCTCCGCAGATCTGACTCGGAACATGGGGGAAATCGGTCTTTTCGGCATGTTTGTTTCAGAAAACTTTGAAGGCCAGGCCATGGATTATATCTCGTATATCATTGCCGTGGAGGAAATCGCACGTATCGACGGATCCCAGGCCGCCACCATTGCTGCGGGCAACTCTTTGGGCATCGGCCCCATCTATTATTTCGGCACGGAGGAGCAAAAGAAAAAATATCTGCCCAAACTGTGTGCCGGAGAAGGCCTGTGGGGATTCGGACTCACCGAACCCACAGCAGGCTCCGACGCCGGAGGCAGCAAGACCACGGCCGTCCTGGACAAAGATGAATGGGTGATCAACGGCTCCAAAATTTTCATCACCAACGCGGCCTGTGACATGACCATGGGCGTGACGGTCCAGGCGGTCACCGGGACAAGGGACAACGGCAAACCCGAATATTCCTGCATCCTGGTGGAAAGCGGCACACCGGGATTCAAAGCGGTGCCCATGCACAAAAAAATGATGTGGCGGGCCTCCAACACGGCGGAACTGTATTTTGACGATGTGCGGGTGCCCAAAGAAAACATCCTGGGCAAAAAAGGAGACGGATTTCACCAGATGCTGGCCACCCTGGACGGCGGCCGGCTGTCCATCGGTGCCATGGGACTGGGCGGGGCCCAGGGAGCCTATGATATGGCGTTGAAATACGCCAAAGAAAGAGAACAGTTCGGTCAGCCCATCTCCAAATTCCAGGCTGTGGCGTTCAAACTGGCGGACTGCGCCATGGAGATCGAATGTGCCAGAAATCTGTTGTACAAAGCCTGCTGGCTGAAATCCAATCACAGACCTTTTGAAAAGGAGGCAGCCATGGGCAAGCTATACTGTTCCGAGGTGATGAGCCGGGTGGTGGACCATGCCGTGCAGATCCACGGGGGCTACGGCCTGATGAAAGAATACCATGTGGAACGGTTTTACCGGGATCAGAAACTGCTGGAAATCGGTGAAGGCACCTCCGAAGTTCAGCGGCTTGTCATCTCAAGACACATCGGCTGCTGAAGCCGGAATGGAGCATGAACCATGACTGACACACACGATCTGCTCATCAAAGAAGAAAAAAACCAGGCCGCCATTCTCACGTTGAACCGGCCGGCCGTCATGAACTGTCTGAACTTTGATCTGCTGTATGCCCTCAGAGATGAAATCGAAGCCCTGCAGTTCTCCGACACGATCCGGTGCGTCATTATCACCGGGGCCGGAGAAAAAGCATTCTGCGCCGGGGCCGACCTCAAGGAACGCGCCAACCTCACCCAGGATCAGGTCAAACAGTTCATCGTCACCATCCGGAACCTGTTGACATCCATCCAGAACCTGAAAATGCCCGTGATCTCCGCGGTGAACGGAATCGCCCTGGGCGGGGGTACGGAAATCGCCCTGGCATCGGACATCCGCATCGCGTCCGACACGGCCGTCATGGGACTGACCGAAACCCGGCTGGCCATCATTCCCGGCGGCGGCGGCACCCAGCGCCTGCCCCGGATCATCGGCGTGGCCAAGGCCAAGGAACTGATCTTCACCGGCCGCCGGGTGGATGCCAAAGAAGCCCTGGACATCGGTCTGGTGAACGCCACAGCCCCGCCGGAAAAACTCATGGACACCTGTCTGGATATGGCCGCCATGATCGCGGAAACCGGCCCCATTGCCGTGGAAATGGCCAAATACGCCATTGACAAGGGCATTGAGACGGATCTTGCCACGGGGCTGGCCATCGAGTCCAATGCCTACCGGGTCACCATCCCTACTGAAGACCGCATCGAGGGCCTGACGGCATTCAGGGAAAAACGCAAACCCGTATACAAAGGGAGATAACCCCATGACCGATAACCAAACCTTCTGGGAAGCCCGGGAACAAGAACTGGAAACCATGCGGGACAAAGCGGCCTGGCCCGGCGGCCAGAAAGCCGTGGACAATCTGGCCAAACGCGGCAAACGCCCGGTGCGCGAACTGATCACGGATCTCATCGATCCCGGCACCCCGTTTTTCGAACTGTCCATGCTGGCCGGGTTCGGCATGGGATACCCCGGCGTGGAAGACGTGCCGTGCGCCGGTATTGTCACGGGCATCGGAAAAATCCACGGCAACTGGACCATGATCATGGCCAATGATTCCCGGGTCAAAGCCGGCACCTATTTTCCCATTACCTTGAAAAAACACATGCGGGCCCAGGCCATCGCGGAAAAATGCGGGCTCAACTGTGTGTATATCGCGGATTCCGGCGGGGTGTTCCTGCCCATGCAGGCGGATGTGTTTCCCGATGACCAGCATTTTGGATCCATTTTCTACAACATGGCCAGAATGTCTGCCAAAGGGCTGCGCCAGGTCACGTTGAGCACCGGCGGCAACACCGCCGGCGGGGCCTATATCGTGTTCATGGCCTGTGAATCCATCATGATCGACAAGCAGTCGTTTTCCTTTTTAGGCGGTCCGCCTCTGGTGAAAATGGCCACGGGCGAAGAGATTTCCGCCGAGGACTTGGGAGGCGCCCGGGTCCATACGCAGGTTTCCGGCGGGGCTGATCACATGTGTGCCGACCAGGCCCAGGCCATTGACAGGGTCCGGGAACTCTTATCTTTGACCCGGCCCCAGACCCTGCATCTTCACCGGTATGAGGCCAAAGAACCCAGAACCGATCCATCAGCCGTGTACGATGTGCTGCCCGCCTCCCCCCACCAGGGCATCAAGGGCCACGCGTTTCTTCAGGCCATTGCCGATGATTCCGAATTCATCGAGGCCAAGAAGAATTTCGCCCCGGGCCGGGGCACCAATATCCTCACCGGCAAAATCCGCATCAAGGGACTGCCTGTGGGTGTGATCTGCTCCAACGGGGCCGGGATCATCTTTCACGAGGCCGCCAAAAAAGTGGCGGAATGGGTGGTGAGATGCTCGTATGAAAAGATCCCGCTCCTGTTCATCCAGAGTGCGCCGGGCTATATGGTGGGGTCGCAATCCGAACACGCCGGTATCGGCAAATACGGGGCCGACATGGTCCGGGCCGTGTCCTGTGCCCAGGTGCCCCGGATTCAGCTGGTGATCGGTCCGGACAACGGGGCTGCCAACTACGGCATGTGCGGCCGGGCCTACCGTCCCAATTTCCTGTTCTCCACCATGCGGGCCAGGACCGGGGTCATGAGTGGCAAAAGCGCGGGCGGTGTTTTGTTGAGCATCGAGCAGGCCAAGCGCAAAGCCACGGGTAATCCCATGACACCGGACGAGATCACCGCGTTTCAGCAGAAAATGATCGACAAATACGACGGCGAGGCTCATCCGTTTTTCTGTGCGGCCCGCCTGTTCAACGACCGGATTCTCAAGTTTCACGAGATCCGGGACTGGCTGGCCATGGCGTTGGAGGTCAGCCTGATCCAACCGGTTCCCGATCCTTCTTTCGGTAATTTCCGGTTTTAGGCAAAGGAACCATCAAAGCTATGAATGATGCCGTTTTTACGGTTGCCTATCAGGGCCGCCATACGATAAATTCCTTATAAAGGAGACGACCCATGACAGAATATGATTACTGGAAAATTTTCCCGAGAATGCCAAAAAAGGTCACCATCGGTGACATCACGGTCAGAGACGGATTCCAGCACCTGGAAAAATTCATCTCCACCCCGGCCAAGATCACCTACCTGGAAGAACTGATCTTTGCCGGATGCCGCAACATTGAAGTCACCAACTTAGGCAATCCCAGAAACATGCCCCAATTTTCCGATGCCGAAGAGCTGCTGGCCCACCTGCGGTCGGACAATTTTGTGTCCCGGGCCGCCAAAAAAGGCATTGACATGAACGATGTCACTCTCACCGCCATCACCATCCGGGAGCCTTCCGTGGACCGGGCCGTTGAGCTCAGGAAACGGGGTGTGGGCCCGGACCGGGTCCTGATGATGGTGTCCACGGAAGAGCAGCACCATTTTGCCAATTCCGGCACCACCCTGCCCAACTACTGGAAAGAAGCGGAACGGTGCATCAAAAAATGCAATGATGCGGGCATCAAGATGTGCGGCACCGTGTCCACCATCTGGGGGTCTCCCATCGGCGGGGCCACCAAACTGGAAGACGCCGTGAAATTCACCCGGCACTGGCTGGATATCGGGGCCTCGGACATCGAGCACGCCGATCATGACGGATCCGCTTCCGCCCCGGAGGTGTACCGGTATTTTTCCATGATTTTAGACGAAATCCCGGACACTTCTTTGCACATTGCGCATTTTCATGAGACCAAGCGCGTGGCGTCCGCTTCCACCCTGGCCGCGCTCCAGGCCGGCATCTGCCATTTTGAATGCACCCTGGGCGGCCTGGGGGGTCAGCCGGCCAATTTCCTGGATGACCGGCCCATCAAAGGCACCGGGGATTATTATTATGACGATCCCCGTTACGTCGGGCTGGTCTGTCTGGAAGATACCCTTGTACAAATCGATGAAATGGGTATAGAACATGGCTATGATGTGGACCGGATCCTGTGGCTGGGAAGACAGATGGAAAGAACCGTGGGCCACCGCCTGCGCAGCGAAGCCATCATCAACGGCCGGACATTGACCGAAGGCCATATGGAATACGCCCGGCCGGGTCTTGCGAAACTCAAGGAAAAACTGGGAGAGGCCCCGGATCAGAAATTTCCGGAATAACGTTTTAGACAAAGGAGATGGAATGGAAAAGGAAGATAAAGTTCCCCATATCAACGTGGACTATTTTGAAGATCTTACCGGAAATATCGAGGATAAAGAAGGGCGGTCCGTGGATGAAGTCGGCAAACGGATCCGTCAACTCAGGAAGGAGCGGGGCATCTCCCTCCAGGATCTGTCCGATCTCACCGGGTTTGAGGTCTCGCGTCTGGAAGATATAGAAGCCGGACTGGAAAAACCCCAGCTGGGTATGGTCATGAAACTGTCCAAAGCCCTGGATGCGGCCGTGGGCAGGCTGGTCTCGGGCCTGGGTACCAAACTGTATTCCATTACCCGGAAAAACGAACGCAAACCTGTGGCCCGGTCCGCCTCCAAAACCAGCAAAAAAAGCGTGTACTCATACATGAGCCTGGCCCCGGAAGTGCAGGGCCGGCACATGGAAGCCCTGATCGTTCAGCTGGAAAAAGCCGAGGAAAAAGAGATCTCCGTTCACAACGGTGAAGAATTCATCTATGTGCTGGACGGGGTGGCCAACCTGACCATTGCCAAGGAGTCCTATGACCTGTCCCCGGGGGATTCCGCCTACTACCTGTCCACCACCCCCCACTACCTGACCGCAAAAACCGAAAAGGCCACCATTCTGGCGGTCCTTTATGAATAAGTCTGAATCAAGGAGGTAGTACCCATGCCCAAAAAACTGTGGGAACCGTCTGAAGAACGGATCAAATCCACCAACATGTACCGGTTCATGACCCGGGTGAATGATACCTACGGCAAGAACTTCACCGAATACCCCCCGCTGTGGGAATGGTCGGTGGAACACCTGGAGGATTTCTGGACGGCGGCCTGGGATTTCCTGGACATCAAGGTGTCTGTTCCCTATGACACGGTGATTCAGGACAAGGACAAAATGCCGGGGGCGAAATTCTTTGCGGGCAGCAAACTCAATTTTGCCGAAAACCTGCTCAGGTTCAGGGATGACCGGACCGCCCTGATCTTCCGGGGGGAAGATACCGTTCGACGGACCCTGACTTACAAGCAGCTGTACTCGGAGGTGGCCCGGACCGCGGCGGCCCTCAAGGCCATGGGTGTGGCGGCCGGGGACCGGGTGGTGGGATTCGTGCCCAACATGCCGGAAAGCATCATTGCCATGCTGGCCGCCACCAGTCTGGGTGCAGTCTGGTCTTCCTGCTCTCCGGACTTCGGCATCAAAGGGGTTCTGGACCGGTTCGGCCAGACCCGGCCCAAGGTGCTGTTCACGGCGGACGGGTATTTCTTCAAGGGCAAACCCTTATCCTCCATCGAGCGCATCGCCGGCATCGTGGCGGAACTGCCGTCCATTGAAAAAATCGTGGTGATCCCTTACATCAGCGATACGCCCGACATCAGTGTGCTGCCCAATGCCGTGCATTACGCGGACTTCAAGGACCCTTCCGCCACAGACATCGATTTTGTGCAAATGAATTTTGACGATCCCTTGTACATCATGTACTCCTCCGGCACCACAGGGCTTCCCAAGTGCATGGTCCAGAGCATCGGCGGGGTCCTGCTGCACCAGAAAAAGGAACTGGTGCTTCACACGGACCTGAAAAAAGAGGATACCATTTTTTATTTCACCACCTGCGGGTGGATGATGTGGAACTGGCTCACCGCCAGCCTGTCCGTGGGTGCCACCCTGGTGCTGTATGACGGCAACCCGTTTCATCCGGGACCGGATGCGTTGTGGCGCATGGCCCAGGATGAAAAGGTGACGGTGTTCGGCACCAGCGCCGGATACATCGAAGCCTTGAAAAACGCCGGCGTGAAACCCAAAGAACAGTTTGACCTGACGCCGCTCAAATCCGTTCTGTCCACGGGCTCTCCGTTATCGGATGAAAACTTTGAATTTGTATATGATCATATCAAATCCGATTTGCAGCTGGCCTCCATTTCCGGCGGATCGGATCTGAACGGATGTTTTGC
This sequence comes from uncultured Desulfotignum sp., assembly GCA_937951975.1. Taxonomy (GTDB): domain Bacteria; phylum Desulfobacterota; class Desulfobacteria; order Desulfobacterales; family Desulfobacteraceae; genus Desulfotignum. The sequence goes on along the minus strand of CALGAJ010000048.1, from coordinate 5,531 downwards.
TTTAGGCAATCCCATCGGACCGGTATATACCGGTGAACTTCAATGCAGAGGTCTGGGTATGGCCGTGTACGCGTATGACGACACCGGACAGCCGGTGGTGGACCAGCAGGCCGAACTGGTGTGCACGGCCCCGTTCCCGTCCATGCCCATCTATTTCTGGGGAGACGAGGACGGGTCCAAATATCATTCCGCGTATTTTGACCAGTTTCCCGGGATCTGGACCCACGGGGATTTCATCAAGGTCACCCCCAGAGGCGGTGTGATCATGTTCGGCCGGTCCGATGCCACGCTCAATCCGGGCGGGGTCCGCATCGGCACGGCGGAAATCTACCGCCGCCTGGATGCCATGCCGGAACTGGAAGATTCCGTGGTGGTGGGTCAGTCCTGGAACAACGATGTCCGCGTCATTTTATTTGTAAAGCTGACAGAAGGATATGACCTGACCGAGGAACTGGAAGCAAAGATCCGGGCCGATATCCGGGCCAATGCCTCGCCCCGGCATGTGCCGGCCAAAATCATTGCCTGCCCGGACGTGCCGTATACCCTGAACATGAAAAAGGTGGAGCTGGCCGTCAAAAAAGTGATCGAAGGCAAGGAAGTCAAGAACAAGGATGCGCTGAAAAATCCGGAAGCCCTGGATTTTTTTGCCGACCGGCCGGAACTTAAGTCCTGAAACCTTTTAAAACGGGCGGTGTTGACCCCTATTGCAAGGCCGCCCGTTTTTTACCCATTTATCAAGGTCTTGCCATGGAATCCTCTGTCCGGGAACATTATCATGCCGAAAACCTGATCCACAGAATCGATGCCGGACTGACCGCCGCCGGAAAAGATTCGAAACAGATTGCTGTCCGGGATCTGGCGCCTGTGGATCAGCTTCACACCGGCGGAATCCGGGGTACGGCCGCGCTGCTGGAAAAACTGGACATCCCTGCTGATTATCATGTGCTGGACGCCGGATGCGGCCTGGGCGGCACCTGCCGGGTCATGGCTGACACCTGCGGGTGTGCGGTGACGGGAATCGACCTGTCTTCCGCTTACATTGAGGCGGCCCGGGTTCTGACGCAACGCACCGGTCTGGATGGACGGGTACGATTTCTGACCGGCTCCATTCTGGCGCTGCCCGAATCAGCCGGCCCTTTTGACATGATCCTGTGCCAGCATATCCTGATGAACATTTCAGACAAACCGGCCGCGGTCCAGCAGTTTGCCCGGCACCTCAAGCCGGGCGGAAAGGTCGTTTTGCATGAAATTGTGGCCGGCACCCATACGGATCTGGCATGGCCCGTGCCCTGGGCGGCCTCGGCCGACATCTCGTTTCTGGCACCCTGGGAATCAATGCTGGCCGATTTCAAACAACACCTTTTCACCCTGGAAACATTCATCGATGCCACGGCCATCGGGAGCCGGTACTGGCAGAAAGCCAGGGAATTCGCTCAAAAAAATCAGAAGCATGCAGACATGCCCCGTCCGCTGGGACCTCACCTGGTATTCGGCGACAAAGCGGCCCGGTTTCCTTATACCATGTCTCAAAATTTTGAAACCAATGCCATCCGGCTGATCGAAGCGGTACTGACACGGCCTTGACCGGTCAGGACTTGAAATTGAGTTTCACATAATAAATACCGGAGTTCAGATTCGATTCCATGGGAAGACCTGATTTTTCGAACACCTTGATCATGGGCTGATTGTCTGCCAGCACCTGAGCGATGATGCCTTTGAATCCCAGCTCCTTTGCCTGATCAATCAGGCGGGACAGCAGATAAGACCCCACCCCGATCCCCTGGAACCGCTCATCGATGAGAAATGCCACCTCACCGCAGAATGTGCGCTCCTCTCTGACCATCCGGGCTTCGGCAATGATCTTCTGATTGTTGTTTTCTTCATACAATCCCACAATGGAAAATTCTTTTTTGTAATCCAGATTCACATACGCCTGCATCTTGTCATGGTCCATGGTTTTAACCGAATAAAAGAAACGGTAGAAAATCATCTCCTTGGAGCACCGGTAGAAAAACCGGCGCATCATCTCTTCATCCGAGGGTTTCATGGCCCGGAAACGGATGGGAATGCCCCCTTTGAACACTTGGGTCTCTTCCAGATGGGCCGGGTACAGGTGCACGGATTCCGGCAGAAAAATCTGGTTGGCATAGATGAGTTTCCGGTCTTTGGCCTGGGTGATCAAGTGATGCCGGTCATCGGGATGGGCGATATCGATCAGGGCCTGGGCCCGCTCCCGCAGACTCCGCCATTTCAGGTTGGCCACCCCGTATTCCGTGATGATCATATGCACCGATTCTCTCATGCGCAGCTGGTTGCCGTATTTCTGAAGACTGAGCAGAATATTGGGTTTGCCGTTTTCATCCCGGCTGGGCAGGGCAATGATGGTGGTGCCGTCCGTGGAGGCTTCCGCGCCCCTGAAAAAATCGATGGCTTCGCCGGGACCGGTGACCACGGCCCCTAAGAGCGGAAAGGCCACACTGCCCAGCAGATCCACTTTCCGGCCTTCATACAGGGCCACGAACTGGGGATTGTTGGCAATGAACCGGGAGTTGCACACCCAGTCGATTCCCTGGAATTCCACCAAAGGATTCCGGTGCAGCCAGGAATGCAGATCCCGGGTGCCCAGGGCATAGGAAACCAGAGATTTCCCCCGGAAAGGCGATTTTCGGGCATTGGTCACAGCCCCGGATTTCACCAGTTCAGCCAGGGCGTCCGTGAAAAACAGCGAATGAATACCCAGGTCTTTTTTCCGGGTCAGATGCGGGGCCAGGGCCTCGAACAGCGGACCGAAGGAAAAACTCAGGCAGTCGCCGTCCTTGATCACGGATGCGACATTGGCGGCCACCTGGTCGATGGTCAAGGTCACTTCCGGCAGGTCATACACCACCGGCTCCCGTTTGGATCGCACCAGCAGATCGAAATCATCGATGGACACAAAGGTATCCCCGTAAGTGAACGGCATGGCCATGTTGATCTCCCCCACCACCAGGGACGCCCGCTCGATGGCTTCTTTTGCCACATCCACGGCAACGCCCAGGCTGCAGTATCCGTTGTCGTCCGGCGGGGTGATCTGAATCATGGCCACATCGATATCCAGTTTGCCGGATTTGATGACCCGGGGGATCTCGGAATAAAATGCCGGGATCAGATCCACCTGGCCGGAGGAAATGGTGTCCCAGGCCACATACCCGGAAAAAAAGGTGGTCAACCGGTGGTTGGGGGCATTGAGCCGGTCCACCGATAAAACCGTGTCCCCGAGCACGGCCAGCTGCACCAGCTCCAGGTCCCGGATATTATGACTGTCCACATCCAGCAGGGTTTTGATCAGCGTTCTGGGGGCTGCCGGTCCGGTGCCGATGAAAATCGTCATCCCGGGTTTGATATGATTCAACACATTTCTGGGGGATATCAGCCGCTCTTCCCAGCTGAAATGATTTGAATCCGTCATGGCCGCTCCTTGTGGGAATTAACAGGTATAAAACTGATGATAATGATAGTTCATATCAACTTATGCCTGCCCAGGCAAGTATAAGTATGTGTCCTGGAAACCTTATGTGAAAAAGTATCCCCAAAGTGAAAAAAAATACCGGTTTTATCCTTGAAATTAGTGACCTGCCATTATATATGAAACCCAAAAAAATGAGCGTTTGATTAGATAGTTTTCAGGAGCGTTAAATAATGAGCGGTATATTTTGCAGTTTTTAGGAATTCTGATCCACACCCTGGGCGGTCTGGGCATGTTCATTCTGGGCATGAAGATGATGACCGAAGGGCTCCAGGCAACCGCCGGCCAGAAAATCCGGCGGATTCTGGAAGCCATGTCCTCCAACCGCTTCATGGGGTGTGCCACCGGCGCAGGCGTGGCCGCACTCATTCAATCCTCCTCCGCCACCACCGTGATGCTCATCGGATTTGCCAGCGCCGGCATCATGACCCTGCAGCAGGCCGTGGGGGTGGTCATCGGCGCCAATATCGGCACCACCATCACGGGCCAGATGATCGCATTCAAACTGACCGAGGCTGCGCTTCCGGCCATTGCCATCGGCGTGGGTCTGAAATATTTTTCCAAAAAAAGAAAATTCCGGTATATCGGCGACATTGTCTTAGGATTCGGGCTGTTGTTTTTCGGCATGATGGTGATGAAAGACGGGTTGTCCCCCATCAAATCCGATCCCCAGTTTGTGGCATTTTTCACCCTGTTCAACACCGAATCCGTCATGGGGTTGCTGTTGTGTGTACTCATGGGTGCGGTTCTCACGGTGGCGGTGCAGTCATCCTCCGCCACCGTGGGGCTAACCATGACCCTGGCCGGGTCCGGGCTTCTGGACTATTCCACGGCCCTGGGGCTGGTTCTGGGAGAAAACATCGGCACCACCATCACGGCCCAGCTGGCCACGCTGGGCTCCAACAATGTGGAGGCCCATCGCACCGCCAATGCCCATACCATCTTCAACACGGTGGGTGTGGGCATTATTCTGCTGACCTTCCCCTGGTTTGTCGATATTGTGGAACTGCTCACACTCAAAATGGGGGCCGGAGCGGTCACCCACACCGTGAACGGGGAATATGTGAATGTGGCCCGGTACATTGCCAACGGCCACACGTTTTTCAATGTCCTGAATGCCGTCATTTTCCTGATCTTTTTACCCCGTCTGGTGCAGCTCACCATCTGGGTCTCCCCCAAGCCCCGAAAATCCAAAGACCGTTACGGGCTGCCGGAATTTGATGCCGGATTCATTGACTCGCCCATCGGTGCCCTGGCCCGGGTCAAGGGTGAAATCATCCGGATCACCGAGTTTGCCCACATGAACCTGAAAAAACTGTCGTTCTGTCTGAAAGTCCGGGATGACGACATTTTAGGAGAAAGAGAGCCCGTGGAGGAATTTCTGGATGACAGCCAGAAGGTCATTATCTCCTATCTCACCACCATTTATCAGGGGGATGTGAACGAGCCGGAAGCCAAGGAAATCTCTGAAATGATGCGGATCACCAACAATATCGAACGGCTCGGGGATTCCATGGAAAACGTGTCCAAAATCCTGGAACGGATCTATGACAACCGCATCGAGTTCAGTGAGCAGGCCAAAAAAGATCTCACTGAAATCTCTGATAAAGTGGTTGAATTCCTAGGACTGATTATCGATGAGATGCGGGAGAAATCAGACGGTTTCTACCAGAAAGCCCTGGCCTGCGAGGACAGGATCGATCAGATGAGAGAAGAAATGCGCTACCACCACATCGAGCGGCTCCGGTGCGGCGAATGCTCGGTGGATACCGGGGTCCTGTTCATCGCCCTGGTGTCCAACTATGAAAAAATGGGGGATTACTGTTACAACATCGCCACCGGTGTGAACCGGATCATCTGACGGTCCGGCCCGGCACAGGAGCCGGATTTGCCGCCGGCCCCCGCCCGGTTTTGTTCATTAATCGATTTTCGTGAAATTTTTGCCGGGCACACTGCACACCGGGCAGTTGGCCGGCACCTGTCCTTCCACGGTATTGCCGCAGACCGGGCACAGGTAAATGTCGAC
>CALGAJ010000047.1 GCA_937951975.1 uncultured Desulfotignum sp. | reverse complement strand
TAGAAATTTGTATGAATACGGAAAAAACATTGAACGGCTGACCCAGATCCCCATCCGCACGGACACCAAGCTGATCATTCACCGGGATACCGCCGGAAAAATCATTCAGAGCGCAATGGCGGATCAAAATACCTGTCTTCTGGAAAACGCGGCCAAGGCCCTGCTGGATGCCTACGGCATTCCCGTCAATGACACCAGTATCGCCGACACAGAAGACAAGGCTCTTGAGATGGCGGACCGGACAGGATTCCCAGTGGTTCTGAAAATCTGTTCCCGGGACATCCCCCATAAATCGGACTGCAATGGTGTGGCCCTGGATCTCAGGACGCCCAAAGATATCAAAACCGCCTACCGTCAGATCATGGCAAACGCCAGAAAACACTTTCCTTGTGCACACATTTCCGGTGTCACGGTTCAGGCCATGCAGGACCGGGCTGATTTTGAGCTCATTATCGGTGCCAAAAAAGATCCCCATTTCGGCCCGGTGATTCTTTTCGGGATGGGCGGCATATTGACGGAAGTGTTCAAAGACATATCCATGGGGCTGCCGCCTCTGAACCGTATGCTCGCCGGTCATTTAATCGGAAAGACCAAAATCGCATCGGTTTTCAAGGGATTCAGAAACATACAGCCCATTGATATGGCGCTCCTGGAGGAGCTGCTGATCCGGACAGGAAGGCTGATGACCGATTTTCCGGAAATTGAAACCCTGGACATCAATCCGCTCATGGTGAAAAACGGTGTTCTGACAGCGGTGGATGCCCGGGTGTTTATTGCGCCGGCACCGGTGCCGTCTCCCATGCATCTGATAATCAGCTCATACCCATGGCAGTACGAATCCCGGGGGGAAACCGTGGACAGTCAGCCGTTTTTCATCCGGCCCATCAGGCCCAGCGATGCGGACCTGCTGATTGATCATTTTCATTCCCTGTCGTCCCGAAGCAAATACATGCGGTTTTTTTCACCCTTAAAGGAGCTGTCCAGAGATATGCTCATCAAACTGACCCAGATCGATTATGACCGGGAAATCGCTCTGGTGGCTTTGACGGGAGATGAACAAAACCAGAAAATGGCTGGGGTCTGCCGAATCATTGTGTTTTCCGATAAAACCCAGGCGGAATTCGCCATCGCCATCAGTGATGACTGGCAAGGCAAAGGCATCGGGTCCTCATTGCTGACCCTGTGTCTGAAAGCGGCCCGTCAGATGGGCATCCGGCGGGTCATGGGGGTGGTACTTGCAGAAAACACCCAGATGCTGAAACTGGGAAAAAAACTCGGTTTTGCCATCAAACGAATGCCGGACAGCGGTGAATATGAGCTGATTATAGATACAGATGTTCTGGATATTGATTAAATCCATCGGTCGGTCTATGATCGGAAAAAACAACTGCACCGGAATTTTGGACTGGAATGAGTTTGAACCGATTTAACGTCATGCTTTTTGATTCACGGGACCATGAACTGATTCGAATTGTCACTTCCGTGTATGACGCGGATATCCGACCAGGGTATGTCCGGAAACTTTATTACCGGTTTTTCCACCCCCTGGGCATCAAGGAACTGGCTGAATCCAAAGGCCTTCATACGGCCTATGCCATTGTCAGTCTGCTGGAATCCATGGAACGGGGGGTGATAGAAAACCGGCTGGCAGCCCTGAGGGCCTTGAAATCTGAAGTGCTTGATACGGCTGACGGCCCCATGCCTAAAAATACTGCCCGGGTGTTGCTGCAGATCATGAAAGAACTGGTCAGGGCCAAAGGCAACGATGCCCGCCAGCTGGCCCTGGCGCATACCTTTCGGCTGGCCGCGTTCGGCAAACCCAGACTGGTCAGAAAACTGCTGGCCCATTATCATCTCCTGGAAATGCCGGAAGAATGGAATCAGGTCACGTTTGACGACCATGTACACGATGCCAATACATCGGGCCGGAAATCTCCCACCCATCTGATCATGGATGCCTGGATCAAAGGGATCCGTCGTTTGCGGGTCATCTATTACCACTATATCGAACCCCGGTTCGCCCTGGAACTGATTGAAGCCGCAAAAATTTTGGAGATCGACCTGCGGATCGGTATCGAATTCAAGACCCGGTACCGGGATCGGTATTTGTCATTTATCTGGGTGTCCCGGGGACTTGGAGATGCGGAATCCTTTCTGTGTTTTCTGGCGGAACCCCATGTGGTTCAGTTCATGGCTCAGGGCAAACAGGTGCTGAAATTTCAGGAAAAACAGGTGTTGAATTTGCTGGAACGGTTCAATGAGCAGCATCTCAAAGAGATGTGCCGGTACCTGGGTATTGAGCTGCCGCCCCTCAGGCCGGAGGATTTCTTGAGTTTTTCCTTTCCCGGACAGCCCTCCGTACCCCTTCTGGCGGAATTCATCCATGCCACGGCACTGAAAGCCATGAAAATACGGGCAAAGGAACTGCATGATATTTTCCAACAGGCAAATGAAACAAAACAGGCACAGATCCGGTCTTTAATCCAGCAAATGGATCGATTCAGTGTTAAACAGATTCTGGATACCTTTCTGAATCCTGAACAGCATCCAGATATCTTCCATCTGCTTGCCACACCGGATGACCCGGATATACCCGAACGGTTGAAATTGACCCATACGCAGTTTCTTGAAACCATCGGCCAGCTTCTGTGCGATTTTCGTATCACGCTCAAACTGGATAACCTGGCACCGGAAGATGTGCTTGAAATCCTCTATGAATCCAAAGGTCTGGTCACCCGTCTTGAAATCATCAATCTGAAAAATTTTGTTTCCGGAAAAACCGATCACCTGTTTGCGGTTAATGAACTTCAAAAAGCCATTAACGGCGGCAGTCTTCTAAAGCTGAAACGCCAGGTCCGCCAGATCATATTTCAGGTGGGCCATACGGATGATCCCGGCCGCAATGACCGGCTCACAAAGCTGTATCAGATTTTATATGACATTGATGCCCTTAAAAACATGTATGCTGTCACCCCCATTAAGTCGCGCATCGGCAGTGATTCCACTGGCAAGGCCCATCAAACTTACGGCATGGGATTCGGAATCATCAACACTTTGCCTTTCCGCGCCCAGAAACGGATTCATACCCAGAAACAAGACCGGTTGATACTGCCGGCAAATATCAGTGTCAGCCAGCAGATGACCGCTGTTTCCACGGAAAAAATGCATCGTTTTTTTCAGTGGCTTCTGGCAATTTTGCAGTGGCTTCCCGGCCTGGATCAGATCCGGTTTGTCAAAAAAAAAGAATGGTTGTTTGAATCTTTTTCTCTGGACATGAAAAAAAAAGGGAATGTGGTCACGTTGGGAGGCATCCAGAAACAGAACACCAACGATCTTTTTCCCGAAGAAAATCTGCACGGAAGCCGGAAAACGTCCGTGTTCAGAATATGGAAAAACCTGAACACCAAACTGAAAAACTGCACAAAAATCACTCTGGGGTTTATTCCGGCATTTATGTGTTTTTCCCTTACCAAAGACTGGTGGTTTCTGGCCTGGTTCGGTGCATTTATCTGGTTTGGAATTACCGGATTCAGGGTCATTTTGCAATCGGTTTTAGGGGGCGGGGGGATCAGACGGTCCTCTCTGACCCGGTGGAACAATTATGTCAGCTGGGACCGGCTCACGGATGCGCTGTTCTTTACCGGTTTTTCCGTGCCTCTGCTGGACTGGCTGGTCAAAACAAGGCTTCTGGACAACACTTTCGGCATCAATACCCATACCAGCCCATTGGCCCTGTATGCCGTCATGGCGCTGGTCAACGGCATATATCTGTCGGCTCACAACGCCTTTCGCGGACTTCCCAAAGGCATGGTCACAGGCAATTTTTTCAGAAGCATTCTGTCCATTCCCGTGGCTCTGATATTTAACACAGCCATCGGTGCCATCCTTTTTTTCTTCAATGTCCCAGCGGTGGATGCGGTGCTGCAGAAATGGGCCGCTATCATCTCCAAGGCGGCCTCCGATACTGTGGCCGGCGTTATCGAAGGCACCGTGGACCGGTTCCAGAACCTTAAACTGCGAAAACGGGATGTGAAACGCAAGTTCACGGACCTGTTCGACACCTATGCCAAGCTGGAAATGCTGTTTCCGGAAACCGAAGAACTCAAAATTCTGGAAAAACCTGAAGACCTGTTTGCAAGCCGCAATGCCGAAGTCAAGGATCTGGCCATCATGGTTATCATCCATTCTCTGGATCTGTTTTATTTCTGGATGTATCAACCCCGGGCGCGCATGACTATTTTGGACAAGGTCTCCCGGCTCACGCCGGAAGAAAAGATCATCTTTTTTCAGTCCCAGCGTATCCTGGTCCATGAGCAGCATATCAGCCGGCTGTTTGTGGACGGAATTTTAGGCAGACATTTTTCCCGGCCCCTGTCTTTTTACCTGACCACTTACCCCAAGTATCTGGCAGCCATTGAAAAGGAATCTCATGCTTCAGTTGAGTCTTAAGAACCGGATTTACATCGTCAATGCCATTCTGGTGAGTATCACGGTTGTCGGCGGACTTCTGATGATCTGGTACACCTACAAGACCGAAAAAATCTTCCAGACCATCATTGACCGAAATATCATCGTGTATCAGTCCGCTGAAAGCCTGGCAACCGCTTTAGTCAAGCATAAGGGATTTGTTTCCTATTATCTTCTGGACAAAAACCCGGCCTGGATCAACCGGCTGCATCAGGCCCGGGATGAATTCACGGAACATATGGCCAGCGTCAAATCTCTGGTGGAGGAAGACTGGGAAAAACAAGCCATTGCCCAGATTGAAGCCAAATATGCCGATTATATCTCCACCAAGGACAGCGTCATAGACCTTTATATGAAAAACGAATTTGATAAAGGGTATACCATTCATGAAACGACCCGGGAGCGTTTTTCCCAGATTCTGAATCTTTGTGAACAATTCAAAACGTTTCACAAGAACAAAATTTCTGAAGCCATCGAAACCAGCCGGGAAGAATCCAACGGGCTCAGGTACATGGCGTTGATGGCCATCATCATCGTGATTATTCTCTCACTTCTGATCAATTACATCTTTGCCCGGCACATTCTGGAGCCCATCCGGAAAATTGCGGAAGAAGCCTACATTCAAGGAAATTCCCCCTCTTCAACCAATGAAGTCACAGCCCTGGAACTGAGTGTTCACGGTCTGATCAAAAACACGGAACAGGTACACCAGGATTTAAAAAAAAGTCAGGAAACCCTGTTGCAGTCGGAAAAAATGGCACTTCTGGGAAAACTGGCCGCCGGCACGGCACACAGTATCCGGAATCCGCTGACATCCGTCAAGATGCGGCTGTTTTCCCTGAACCGGTCCTGCGCGTTCACTGATGCCCAGCAGGAGGATTTCAATGTCATTTCAGGCGAAATCCAGCAGATCAACAAAATCGTGGACAATTTTCTGGAATTTTCCAGACCGCCCAAACTGAAAACCCGGAACATGAGCCCGTCTTTCATTGTGGACAGCGCTCTGAACCTGCTTGACCAGCGCCTCCAATCCTATCGGGTATCGGTCAAACTGGTCCGCAGCTCGCCGCTTTCTGAGACCCGCGTCGACCCGGATCAGCTCAAGGAAGTGATTGTCAACATCATCATCAATGCGTGCGAAGCCATCAAACATGATGGTCAGATCATCATCAGCGAAGAGGAACGGTTTGTCCATCCCCTGGAAAAAGTGGCCATTATCCGGATTATGGATGACGGTCCGGGCATTCCCGGCGACATTCAATCCGAGATCTTCAACCCGTTTTTCACCACCAAGGACCATGGCACGGGCTTAGGGTTGAGCATTGCCTACAACATCATCTGTGAACACGGCGGGTGGCTGGATGTCTCCAGCAAAGAAGGCCAGGGGGCCGCGTTCGTCATCACTCTGCCGGTTCGTGATGACTGAGGACGGCCGAAAGGGGGACGGCACTGAGGTGCAACCATTCAAATCAAACCCGCACTGGAGATTTTGAAAACCCAGGCAACGGATCTCAAAAACCATATCACCGATCAGGAGAAAAAGAAATGATTCATGTGATCGCATCCATACGGGTGAAAGAGGGGAACCTATCCCGGTTTGTGGAAATCTTTAAATCCAACATTCCGGCGGTGCTCAAGGAAAAGGGAAGTATCAGCTATGTACCGGCCGTGGACGTCCAGACCGGTCTGCCGCCCCAGGATGTGGATCAACACCGGGTGACGGTCATAGAGACATGGCACAGTCTGGCGGATCTGACAGCCCATATGTCCGCCCCCCATATGCTGGACTACAGGGAAAAAACCAAAAATCTGATTGAAGACATCTCCCTCAGAATCCTGGAACAGGCATGACCCGGGGCATCAGACCGGATTGATGGCCGGGTGCATGGACAATGAGTGAAGGAACTGCCCGGTATGCTTGTTCATGCGGTCTTTGAACAGCTGGGCCACCCGGCGCATCATTGCATATCCGATGCGGTGATCCGTTTCAAACAGCTTGGCCATCAGGTCTCCGGACAAAACAATGATGTCACAGGGTTCGGTGCAGACCGCGGTAAAGGTGGCGCTGGACTTGCCGAACAGTGCGGACAGGCCGAAACTCTGCCCGGATTCGATCTCATCCAGGGTCAGGATCCGGCCGGTGTCTGACCGGGCGTTCAGGCAGATTTTTCCGGACACCAGCATGTGCACCAGATGCTGGGGATCGTTTTGCCGGATCAGGACGGTGTCCGGCTCGAACACCGCCTGCCGGGCATGGGGGCTGATTTTTTCCAGAATGTCATCCGGCAGATCCGCAAGAAACTGTATTTTTTTCAACTGATCACTGGGTACCATGGGTTTTCCTTCAAACGATGCCCCGGGCCGGGAATGGACCTCCGGTCTAATAGGCCGGGGTGAGTGTTTCAATATCATGAATGGAAGCTTTCATCTCCGGGTGGCGGGCCAGGGTCTTCATGATCATTTTCGCCCGGGCATCCATGCTGTTCTTGTATTGTCTGGCCACACCGGTCATCAGATGAAACGCCAGCTCGTGGTTGGTTTCAAACAACTGCTGCATGCGGGGACCAGACAACGTGATGACTTCACAGGGTTCCTGGCACACAGCGGTATACGTGGCCGGACCACCGGATATCAATGCCGAAGAACCAAAAGTGCGGCCGGACTGGATATTTTCCAGGACCACGTCGATATCCGGGTTCAGGGCCACAGTCAGTGCTACCTGACCCATGATGACCATGTAAAAGGTATCCACCCTCTCCCCTGCTTTGAACAGGCAGGTGCCGCTGCTGAAAATGGAAAGCTGCGCTTCCTGACCGATCAGGGCCAGCAGATGCGCCGGCATGTGTTCCAGCATGTGGATATGTTTTAAATCCTGTATTTTTACCATGGAAGGTCCTTACAGATTGCCTTTCTTAGGTTAACACATATATCAGCAAAACAAATGACACCGCCACCGCTGCGCCGATGCCCACAGGAAACGTTCCCTGGACCACATCATCATAAAGCCGGCGTTTTTTCAAGGCCAGATGTTTGTCCTTATACCCCTGAAGCAGCCACAGATTAACGGAAAAAAACAGGACCAGATGCACTGTGACCTGTCTAAAAAATCCACTCATCCCTTTGACCACAGTCATCAGGATCTCTTCTGATCTGCGGTTTAGCGTGTTCAGGCCTCTGTCCAGTGTTTTGTAGACAGCTCTTCCCAGTTTTCGATAGGTCCAGTCCACATCCAGGTTGATGGATTTGATTTCCGGCGGGTAGTAGCCGGACAGAATCAGCAGGGCAAACGCCAGGGCCCCGAACATGAGCAGCTGGAGCTGTCCCACCACATGGGCCCCGGTGTAGGGGATATAATCCACGGTAAAGGGCAAAAGGTTATACAGGGGCTGGGGAAACACACCGATAAAAATGCAGGCAAACGCCGCCAGCCCCATGGCCAGCACCATGTTCCAGGACGGATCCTTGGCCCGCAGGCCTGAGTCATGGCCGAAAAAAGTGAAAAACGGCACCTTGATCCCGGCATGGTGGAACACACCGGCGGATGCAAACTGCAGCACCAGGTACACCAGTACCAGGTGCTCCTCCACTGTGGCGGTCACCACCATGGACTTGGACACAAATCCTGAAAACAGCGGAAACGCGGAAATGGAGGCCGCCCCCACAATGCAGAACAGGCAGGTCAACGGCATGGTCTTGTACAGTCCGCCGATTTCGGTGCACTTGATCTTGCCGGTCATCTGGAGCACGGAACCGGCTGCCATGAACAAAAGCCCCTTGTAGAGGATATGACAGAATGCATGGGCCACGGCCCCGTTCAATGCCAGCTGGGACCCGATGCCGGTGCCCACCAGCATGAACCCGATCTGGTT
>CALGAJ010000046.1 GCA_937951975.1 uncultured Desulfotignum sp. | reverse complement strand
GTACCGGGCCATCCGGGTGCTGGATGTGGGAAAGGCCTTTGACGCCGGCATCTGTATCGTGATCCTGGCCATTATCCTGGACCGCATCTCCCAGGGAGCGGTCACCCTGTTGAAAGCAAAAGGACAATAATCATGGAAACCCCTGTATTCTCCATCGGCGCCTATATTTCATTTCTGGTGGACTGGCTGAATGTCAACGCCGGCCTGCCCTTTGAGCTGTTAAGCCGCACCATGGAAGGAGCGGTCAAATTTCTGGAAACCCTGCTGCTGTGGCCCCATGCCTTTGCCGTCATGGCGCTATTTTCGCTGCTGGCCTGGCGGATTACCGGTCTTCGAACCGGAAGCATCACCTTTTTCGGCTTGCTGTTCTGCTTTGCCATGGACCTGTGGAAAGCCACCATGCTCACCACGGCCCTGGTGGCCGTGTCCACCACCGCAGCCCTGATGGTGGCGATTCCCTTAGGAATATGGTCCGCCATCAACCCGACCGTGGACCGCGTCACCCGTCCCGTCATGGACCTGATGCAGACCCTGCCCCCCTGGGTGTATCTCATTCCCGCAGTCATTCTTTTTTCCCTGGGCCGGGCCCCGGCCGTCATCGCCACGGCCGTATTCGCCATCCCTCCTGCCCTGCGCCTCACCGCCCTGGGCATCCGCGGGGTGCCAGCCGAACAGCTGGAAGTGGGCAAGGCTTTCGGGGCCGCCCCTTCCCAGTTGATCTGGAAAATTCAGATCCCGGCGGCCATGCCGTCCATCATGGCCGGGGTGAACCAGTGCATCATGATGTCCCTGGCCATGGTGGTACTGGCAGGCCTCATCGGAGCCGGAGGCCTGGGCGGTGAGGTGGTGCAGGGGTTGACCCGGATGATGATCGGGGTGGGGGTGAGGTCCGGTCTGGCCATCGTAATTCTGGCCATCATCTTTGACCGGATCACCCAGGGATTGGTAACCAGAACAGATCCGGCAGCGACTTAGGGGTTACACCCCTGTTCAGGGACCCTGTCCCGGAAAAGAAATCCTGTATCCTGCCGGACAAATTGAAAAAATTTCAAAAGGAACCCCATTGTGACACTGGACAAGACCCAACAGAATATCAAAAACCTGGATGATGCCGCCATGACCCTCATTGAAACCGCAGGTATCCGGCTGCATCATCCGGATCTGCTGGAAATGGTATCAGATCAGGGCATCCGTGTGTCCGGACGCAAGGTGTTTTTCACAAAAGCCCAGTTGAAAAAATGGCTGTCTCATGCCCCGGCCGCATTCACCCTTTATGCCAGAAACCCCCGATGGAATGCCGTCATCGGCGGCAGTCATACAGAACATGCCGCCAGCAATGCCGGATTCCCGTATATCGCCGATCCAGAGGGCGTCCGCAGACCTGCCCGGTTTGAAGATTACCTGACATTCCTCAAACTGGTCCACACCACGGCGCATTTCAAAATCAACGGCGGGGTGATGGTCACCCCCGAGGATCTGGCAACCGATGACCGGTTTTATCCCATACTGCTCTATGCCGCACTGGTGCATTCGGATAAGTGCCTTTTCGGCGGCATGGGGGGCCGTTCGGAAAGCGACATGACCATGGAGATGCTCAAGGCGGTTTTTGACACGGACACCCGGGGGCTGATCGAAAAACCCCGGATCATCAACCTGGTTTCCTCTCTGTCTCCGCTGCAGTTTGATCAAAAAATGCTGGACACCCTCATGGTGTATGCGGCCCACGGCCAGCCCGTGATCATATCCCCGGCGGTCATGGCCGGCTCCACCGGGCCCGTGACCCTGGCGGGCGCCATTGCCGTGTCCCATGCCGAATCCCTGGTCGGGTGTGCCCTGGCCCAGATCATCCGCAAAGGCACCCCCGTGATTTATGGGTCCGCCACATCCAATGCCGACATGCGGACCGGCGCGTTTACCATCGGCACCCCGGAATCGGCTCTGGCCGTAAAATACTGTGCCCGGCTGGCCCGGCTTTACCACCTGCCATCAAGGGGCGGCGGGACCCTGAACGATGCCAAAAGCCTGTCAATCCAGGCTGGATACGAAAGTATGATGGTCCAGATGGCAGCCAATCTGGAAGGAATCAATTTTAATTTCCACAGTGCCGGAAGCCTGGACTGTTACGGGGCCATGTCCTTTGAAAAATTTGTGGTCGATCTGGATCTCCTGGAAAGGATCCGATACTATATCGAGGACATCAACACGGATCCGGATCACCTGGCCCTGGACACTATCCTTGCCGTGGGTCACGGCGGAGAATACCTGACCCGGAAACACACTGCTGAACATTGCCGCACAGCCCCTTTCATATCGGATATCAGTCTCAAAGGCGCGCTTAAACCGGGTATCTCCCCTGATAAGGCGTTGCTTGACAATATCACCAGAAACATTCAGGTGCTGCTGGACCGGTACCAGCCTCCGAAAATGGAGACAGATGTCCGATCCCGGCTGGATGCCTGTGCCGGCTCGCTGGGAATCGACACCGCTGACATCAGAGAACGCATGCAGCAATAAAAAAACACGCACTATCACCTTAAAGGAGACGCACTATGCGCCTGGGATTTATCGGTACAGGAAACATCACCACTGCAATTATCACGGGGTTATGTACCTGTGATCCGCCGCCATCCACCATCTGGGTATCGCCGAGAAACAAACAAAAGGCAGATGCATTGGCTAACCAATGGCCGGCGGTTCATGTGGGCACCTCCAATCAGGCGGTGCTGGATCATTCAGACATGGTCTTTCTGGCCATACTGCCGCAGCAAAAAGAAAAAATTCTGCCGGATCTCCGGTTCAGAAAAGACCAGATCATCGTTCACCTACTGGCCGGAACTCCTGTGGAAAAAATCCAGCATCCGGTACAGCCGGCTGATCAGATTGCCCGGGCCGTGCCCCTTCCCTGCACCGCCATTCATGCCGGCCCGATAGTGATCTATCCGGATCAGGGGGACGCTGTCTCCCGGGCAGGTGATCTGTTCAACCGGATCGGCAGGGTGATTGCGGTGAGTCAAGAAGATCATCTGGAGACTCTGGCCATAATCACCAGCCTGATGGCTCCTTACTATGCCTTTGTCGAAGCAGCGGCTGCATGGGGGACGGCACAGGGGATTGAACGCAAAAACGCTGCCGCATACACGGCTTCCATGTTCGGAGCATTGTCCCGGATTGCTGAATCTGAAGACCGGGGCGACATCCCATCCCTGGTCACCCAAAGTATGACGCCTGGCGGGCTGAATGAACTGGCCATGGAGGTGATTGAGGAACATGCAGGGTTTTCCCCCATCACCGCGGCCCTGGATGCGGTCAAGAACAGGCAATAACCAGAAAAAAATCAATCCCCGGGAATTTTCCCCTGATCATGCCAGTGCCGGGCCAGGTAGATGAACGGGGTATCTGCCACGCCCACCACCCATTTGAGCAGATAGGTAGTCCAGAAGATCTGCACCAGTACCACCGGTGGAAACACTCCCCAGAAGGCCAGGACCGTGAACACCGTGGAGTCGATGAACTGGCTGACCATGGTGGAGGCGTTGTTGCGCAGCCAGATGAACCGGAGGCCCGGAAACCGCTTTCGCCAGAACTCATAGGCCCACACATCATGCATCTGGGAAACCAGGTAAGCCAGAAGACTGGCCGCCGCGATCCGGGGCATGAACCCGAAAATCACGGCCAGGCTGTCCTGGGCAAAATCATCCGGGGCCGGGGTGAAAAAAAGGGCCAGGTTCATGAGCACGGTCATGGCCACCAGGGAAAAAAGCCCGATGAACACGGCTTTCCGGGCCTGGTTTTTGCCGTACATTTCTGACAGGATATCCGTAACCAGAAAAGAGGAGGCATACACAATGTTGCCCAAAGTGGCGGTGATGCCGAACAGTTCCACCAGTTTGATCACCTGGATGTTGGCCACGATGGCGGCCAGGGGGATCCAGGCGTAAAGCCCGGTTTTTCCGAATATCCGGTACGAAACAAGAATCAGTCCGAAATTGACGGCCAGCATGACCGGCCAGAGCAGTTCGTTCAAGAAAAAATCTCCAGTTTTGTTGAGGCGGGTTGCTGTGACCGCCTTGGTTCATGGTAACGTCAGCAGGGTGGAGAATTTAGCAGTTCTGTGAAGCAAAATCAACTCTCAAAAAATTCTTTGATTTGAAAAGCTACTGGGCCCGATGCCGGAACATCCAGGCGGACAGCGGCAGCGTCACAGAGGCGATCAACAGTAACGGCCGGAGATGAGGCCAGACCATGGCCAGATCAGCCCCTTCCAGGAAAATGCTGCGCAACGCGATGATGATGTAGCGCACCGGATTGACCAGATCCGCCTGCTGCAGCCACAGCGGCATATTTTCAATGGGCGTGGCGAAGCCGGAAAGCGTTACCGCCGGCATCATGAAGAGAAAAGAGCCGAGCAGCCCCTGCTGCATGGTCATGGACAGCGATGATACCAGCAATCCAACCCCCACAATGGTGATGATGAAGCAGAGCAGCGCCACCACCAGCGCGGCAACGGTTCCCCGAAAAGGCACCGAAAACCAGTAAACGGCTCCCGCAGCGAAGATGAGGGCGTCCATCAACCCGAACACGATACCCGGCAATGATTTGCCGATTAAAATCTCACCCGGTGTAAACGGCGCCACCAGCAGCTGATCAAAGGTGCCGAACTCCCGCTCCCGCGCCACTGAGAGGCTGGTCAGAATCATGACCACCACCATGCTGATAATTCCTCCCAGGGCCGAAACAATGAACCACCTGCTCTGAAGGTTCTCATTGAACCAGGAACGCTCCACCAGCTGGAGACCGGGAGCGGTTTCCCGCATGATTCCCTGGCCGTCAAGCCGGCTGTTGAACGTCTCAACAATCGTTCCAAGATACCCCAGCGCAATCAGGGCAACATTGGGATTGCGGCCATCGGCGATCACCTGAATATCCACGGGCCGGGAAGCGTACAGCCTTTTTTCAAATTCCGGCCCGATATGAATGACCAGCCTGGCTTTTTCACTGTCGATACAGGCAGCCATCTCCCCGTGGTTGTCCAGATAACCGGTGAGTTCGAATTTTCCCGATCCTTGAATATCACCGATCAACTGTCTGGACAACACCGAGCGCGACTCGTCAAAAACCGCATACCGTACGTTTTTCACATCATAGGTGGCGGCATAACCGAATACAAAAAACTGGATCAGCGGCGGGCCGATGATGACGACACGGCTTTTGGGATCTTTGAGCACGGTGACAAACTCTTTCACCACCAGGGCGAGTATCCGGCGCAGAACCCGCATTATCCATCCAGCCGTTTGGTTATTTTCCGAAAGGCAAGGCCCAGGAAAACGATTGCCATTCCAGCCAGAACCAGCCCATTCGGCAGCAGGACGGACCAGATATCACCGGCCATGAACAGGGTGTGGCTGATATTCACGAAATACCTTGCCGGCACAGCGTGTGAGATGATTTGAATCACTTTCGGGGTGGACTCCAGGTCAAAAATGAGGCCTGAAAGAAAAAAAGCGGGCAGAAATCCGGCAACAATCGAAATCTGGGCCGCCACGAACTGAACACGGACAGCCGCGGACACCAGCAGCCCAAAACCGAGCGACGCCAGCATAAACAGGGAACCCAGCACCGCCAGGGCGGTCAGGGAACCGCGAAACGGCACCTCAAACAGCAGCACCCCGACCGCAACGGAAAGCCCCATGCCAAGCATCCCCAGAACATAGTAAGGCAGAATCTTCCCCAGCAGGATGTCGAACCGCCTCAGCGGTGTGACCAGCATCGCCTCCATGGTGCCACGTTCCCACTCCCTGGCGATTACCAGGGCGGTGAGAAGGATACCGATCAACGTCATGATCAGGGTAATCAGTCCCGGTACCAGAAAATTACGGCTCTCGGCACCTTCATTGAACCAGATCCGGTGCGCGATCGAAACCGGTCCGGTGCTGACCGCTTCCCCCCGTGCCTGGCGCTGAGCCGCCCAGGTGCCTGTTATCCGCTTGACATATCCCTCTATCAGCCGGGCCCGGTTGGCGTCGATACCGTTGATGATCAACTGCACCGGCGCCTGCTGTTCCGTGCTCCCCGTCAGCCTGGCGGAAAAGTCATTGCGCAGCCGGACAATCGCTTCCACGTTTCTTTGCTGCATCAGTGATTCCGCTTCCCTGATATCTGTTACCCGGTATACCTGAAACTGCCTGGACAGTTCAAAGCGCCCGACCAGATCCCGGGCGGCCCCGCCATCATCTTCGGTGATGACGGCAACAGGAATATTCTCGGCATCGAGATTCACCCCGTATCCGAAAAGAAAAAGCAGCACCAGCGGCATGACCAGCGCCAGAGCGATGCTGCTGGGGTCCCGCAGAATCTGCAGCACCTCTTTTTTCAGGATGCCGCGCAGCCGCATGGCGAAAAGGTTCATGGTTCACCTCCGGAGTCCCTGTCCTGCCGCCCTGTTGAATCCGCCTGATCAGAAGCATTCCTGACGTTTCCTTCAGCCAGGGCGATAAAGGCATCATCCATGGTCGGATGTTGATTTTCCGCCGAGACGGCCAGGTTTCTGATTTCCTCAGGCGTCCCCACGGCCAGCGTCTCCCCCTGGCTCATAATCAGCATTCGATCGCAGTATTCCGCTTCCTCCATGAAGTGAGTGGTTACCACCACGGTGACGCCCTGTTCGGCAAAACCGTTGATGCGCAGCCAGAATTCACGGCGGGCAAACGGATCGACGCCTGAGGTCGGCTCATCAAGGAAAAGAATGTCGGGTTCATGCAGCAGCGCTGCCGCCATGGCCAGGCGCTGCTTATAACCGCCCGGCAGATCAACGGCGGCTTTGTTCCGTAACCGGCCCAGCCCGAACTCGGAATATGCCCAGTCAATCCGCTTTTTCAGGTTTTTGTTATCCAGCCCGTAAACCCTGCCGAAAAAAGAAAGATTCTCTTTTACCGAGAGCTGGCCGTACAGAGAAAACTGCTGCGCCATATAGCCCAGGCGTGCTCGGGCCTTTGCCCGGGATTTCAAGAGATTCACTCCCGCCACCTGAATGTCACCGGAACTTGCCGGCAGCAGGCCGCACAACATTCTGAAGGTTGTGCTCTTTCCGGCACCGTTGGGCCCAAGCAGGCCGAAAATCTCCCCCCTTTTCACTGAAAAGTTCAGTTTCTTCACTGCTTCAAAATCACCGAACCGCCTGGAGAGATCACGGGTATGGACCACCACCACATCGTCTCCCTCCGCCTTTCTGGAAAAGCTGCCGCCTCCGGCCTCTCCGGCCGCCTTAAGGTGATCGCGCTCTCTTGGTATCAGGGCCATGAAGGCATCTTCAAACCCCGGTTCAGCCGTCTCTATTTTCACCTTTGCACCGTTCAGCAGTTGTTTCAGGCGCCCGGCGCTTTCTTGCTCACGCACCACTCTCACCCGGCCGGAACGGATGGTGGCATCGACAATTCCCTCTTCCCCGGCGACACGGGTATAAATCCTTCGCAGCTGCCCGGATTTTTCCGCTGTCACCAGAGAAACCCGGTTCTTCATTTTGCTGCTGAAATCCTCTGGCACTCCCTCGGCCAGCAGCCTGCCCTGATGCAGAACAACGACATGCGAGCACCGCTCCGCCTCATCGAGATAGGCGGTGGAGACCAGAACGCCGATACCGTCTTCTTCCACAAGTTTGTAAACAATTTTCCACAACTCCCTGCGGGATACGGGATCGACCCCCACCGTCGGTTCATCCAGCAGCAGCAGTTCCGGAGATTTAATCAACGCACAGGCCAGCCCGAGCTTCTGCTTCATTCCGCCGGACAAGGCGCCGGCCCTGCGTTTTGTATAGGCGGCAAGATCGGTCATGGTGAGCAGCTGCTCATAGCGCCGGCTTCTCTGGGCCATGGGCACCCCCTGCAGATCCGCATAGAGATTCATGTTTTCCCTGACGGTGAGATCCTGGTACAGCCCGAACTTCTGAGGCATATAGCCCACCCGGCTCTGAATTTCCAGGCTGCCGGCAGCACTGTCCAGACCCAGCAGACTCATTTTACCGGACGTCGGCACCAGCAGACCGGCGGCAATACGGATAAACGTGGTCTTGCCGGCGCCATCAGCGCCCACCAGCCCGGTAACCCCGGCCCTGGCAACAGTGAAAGAAACCCTGTTCAAAGCCGCCACCCTGATGCCGTGGTCATCAAATTCCCTGCTTACTTCTTCTGCACAGAGAATGACCGGCTCATCCGAAGCATGGTTTTTCCCGATCCGTCTCAACTGCCGTTTCCCTGATCCCCGCCGCCGCTGTCCGCCGGCGGGGCCGTCTCAGAACCGCTGATGGTCTCGTTCCCGTCGACAATCACGGTCACGGGCATGCCCTGGCGCAGTCTGTCCTGAGGATCTTCCACAAAAATGCGCGTCTCGTAAACCAGTCTGGTACGCAGCTCTTCGGTCTGCACCACCCGCGGCGTAAACTCCGCGACCGGTGAAATATAGCCGACCCAGCCCGGCATGGGCCGGCCGGGAAACGAATCGCTCATGATACGCGCTTTCATCCCCTGGTTAATCCGGCCCAGCATTGGCTCGGGCACATATGCCCTGACCCATTTGGGGTCCGTCAGGGCCAGGATAAACACTGGCCTGGAAGGTCCGGCCATCTCTCCGGCTTCCAGCACCCGGCTTTGAATGATGCCGCGGGCCGGCGCAAAAAGTGCCATGTCTTCAAGGCGGACATGGAGAAGTGAGAGATGGTTCTCCAGCGCTTCCAGCTGATGTTCGGCTGCGGCAATATCCTCTTTCCTGGGGCCTTCGAGTACCAGGTTCAGCCCCTTTTCCTTCACCTTGAGTTGCGCCTGCGCCACCTGAAGCAGGGTTTTGGCATCATCGAGCTCCTGAGCGCTGGTGGCCCCGCTGCCCGAAGTTTTCTCAAGGCGGGACAGGACCTTTTCAGCATTGGTCACCTTTACCCGGGCCGCCTCGACTTCGGCCCTGGCCTGATCGATTTCCTGGGGTCTGCTTCCGGCTTTCAGCCGCTTTACCACCTGCTGCTGTGCCTGAATACGTGACTTCACTTCGGCTATCTCCGCCCGGAGCCGCTGATCATCCAGGCGTGCCAGAAGCTGACCTTTTTCAACCCGGGCGCCTTCCTCCACCAGAACCTGAATGATCCTTTCCTGCTCGTTAAAGGCAAGGGCGGCATCGCGGATATCAACGGATCCATATATTTTAAGCGTACCGTCTTCATTCAGGTGGCCGTTCTTCTGATAGTAGCGATAGCCCAGAAATCCGGCTGAGATAAGAAGACCGATGATGAAAATTCTGAATATGCGTTTTTTCATAACCGCCAATCCTTTATTTTTTTCAGATGCCCAGATTATATTTGTTCAATAGAACAAGTCAAACGATTAAACCAATCGATTGA
The DNA here is from genome assembly GCA_937951975.1 of uncultured Desulfotignum sp. Taxonomy (GTDB): domain Bacteria; phylum Desulfobacterota; class Desulfobacteria; order Desulfobacterales; family Desulfobacteraceae; genus Desulfotignum. The sequence continues at coordinate 10,789 of CALGAJ010000046.1, read as the reverse complement.
TAAGCCTCTTGAAATTACCGCTGACCGGCCTGCCTGGCCGCCGATTCCAGTCCACACTCAAAAAATTCTTCCTTCCCCTTTCAATTGTCGTGAAAGTATATTACATAAACTAACTTAATCAAAATTGAATTGACCATTGATGAACTGCCGGCAACATTACCCGGCGGTTCAAACCAGAAGCTGGAGACAAGGATGGGAAAAAACAAAAAACAGGAAACATTGATGGATAAAGTGGTGTCTTTATCCAAACGCAGGGGGTTTGTCTATCCGGGTTCGGAGATCTACGGGGGGCTTGCCAATGCCTGGGACTTCGGGCCTTTGGGCGTGGAACTGCTCAACAACCTCAAACATGCCTGGTGGAAAAAATTTGTCATTGAAAGAACCGATATGGTGGGCCTGGACGCCGCCATTCTCATGAACCCCCAGACCTGGGTGGCTTCCGGCCATGTGGGCAGTTTTGCCGATCCGCTCATGGACTGCAAAAAATGCAAATCCCGGGAACGGGCCGACAAACTGGTGGAAAAATGGCAGTTCGACAACCAGTCCGACCTGGCACCGGACAACTGGGCCGGTGAAAAAACCCCGCCCCGGGACATGCTGAATTTCATCAATGACAAGAACATCACCTGTCCCTACTGCGGGGCACTGGACTGGACCCTGCCCAAGGCGTTCAACCTGATGTTCAAAACCAAGCAGGGCGTGGTGGAAGGCGAAGGCAAGGACATCTACCTGCGCCCGGAAACGGCCCAGGGCATTTTCGTGAACTTCAAGAATGTCCTGACCACCTCCCGGAAAAAAGTGCCCTTCGGCATCGCCCAGATCGGCAAGGCGTTCAGAAACGAGATCACCCCGGGCAACTTTGTGTTCCGCACCCGGGAGTTCGAGCAGATGGAGATCGAATTCTTCTGCAAACCCGGCACGGACCTGGAATGGCATGAATTCTGGAAAAACTTTGCCATGGACTGGTACAAGGGGCTGAATGTCAATCCGGACAACCTTCGGCTCAGAGACCATGACGCGTCCGAACTGTCCCATTACTCCAATGCCACGTCCGATATTGAATACCGGTATCCGTTCGGCTGGGGAGAACTGTGCGGCATCGCCTCCAGAACCGATTACGACCTGAAACAGCACATGGAGCACTCAGCCAAGGACCTGCAGTATTTTGACGAGGTGACCAAGGAAAAATTCGTTCCCTTTGTCATCGAGCCCTCCCTGGGGGTTCAGCGGTCGGCCCTGGTGTTCCTGTGCGACGCCTATGAGGAACAGACCCTGGAAGACGGGGACACCCGGGTGGTGCTGCACCTGCACCACCAGCTGGCCCCTGTCAAAATCGCGGTCCTGCCCCTGCAGAAAAAACTGGGGGAGGAAGCACAAAAGGTCTTTACCCTGCTGGTGAAGGAACTGGGATTGAACATCGATTTCGACATGGTGGGCAGCATCGGCAAGCGCTATCGCCGCCATGACGAGGCCGGTACCCCCTATTGCGTGACCTTTGACTTTGATTCCCTGGAAGACGAGGCCGTCACCATCCGGGACCGGGACTCCATGGACCAGATCCGCATGAAAATAGCGGAACTGCCGGCCTATTTCCGGGAAAAATTCAAGTATTAAGACACGGGGGAATCCGATTTAAACAACGCCATGGTTACACTGGAGATTCCCCACGGGGTTGCATACCCGGACATGTACCGGGTCGAATGGCAGCCTGAGACACCGCCGGCTGTGAACGTTCGCAAGGTCCTGGAAAAAGAGTGGGCCCGGTGCATGAAAAAAATCACCGTCCGCCCGGGAGACCGTATTGCCGTCGGGGTAGGCAGCCGTAAGATCCCGGACCTGCCCCAGATTGTCACAGCTGTGGTGGCCCGGCTGAAACATGCCGGTGCCAGACCCTTTATCCTCCCGGCCATGGGCTCCCACGGCGGGGGCACGGCAGCAGGCCAGACCGCCGTTCTTGCAGAACTGGGGATTGTGGAGACGGTGGCAGGGGCCCCTGTCACGGCTGGCACGGAGGTGGTGGACCTGGGCGAGGTGGAAGGAATCCCCGTTTACATGAACCGCCTGGCCCATGAGGCGGACGGTCTGGTGCTCATCAACCGGGTCAAGCCGCACACCGATTTTACCGGTCCTGTTGAAAGCGGGGTGATCAAGATGCTGGTCATCGGGCTGGGCAATCAGACAGGAGCGGACGGGTATCACAAGGCTGCCGTGGAAAAAGGATTCTCCCACGTGCTGATGACCGTCGGCCGGCATCTGCTGACCACCACCCGGTTCCTGTTCGGCGTGGCACTGGTGGAAAATCAGAACCATGAGGTGTGTGACATCGGTATCGGCACGGCCGAAGAGATGGAACCCCTGGAACGGCGGCTTTTGAAAACCGCCCGGACCTGTCTGCCGGCCCTGCCCCTGGAGACCATTGACCTGCTTATCGTGGATGAGATGGGCAAAGACATCAGCGGAGCCGGACTGGACCCCAACGTTATCGGCGGCAAAGGCACCTGTGCCTGGAGCGATGACCGGCCCGTGCCGGATATCACCCGGATTTTTGTCCGGGATCTGACGGATGCCACCCGGGGCAATGCCATGGGCCTGGGCAGGCTGGATGTGGCCACCCGGAAACTGGTGGACAAAATCGACATGCAGACAACCGCGGTGAATGCCATCACCGCCTGCTGTCCGGAGGACTGCAAGGTCCCGTTGACCCTGGCCACGGAAAAACAGGCGGTGGCAGCGGCTTTGATGACCCTGCGGGCCTATACCCCGGATGACCTGAAGGTGGTGCATATCAAAAACACCCGGGATCTGGCATCCATGCGGGTGTCCAGAGGATGCCTGCCGGAACTTGAAACCAGAGCGGATGTCCGCATCGTTTCCGAGGGATCTCCCATGGCATTTGACGACACCGGGCACCTGGCCGCTGACATTTGACAGTTGAACAATATGAAGGAAACCCATATGCCGAAGTTTGATGTGACCCCCCTGGCCCGCGAACATGTGGCAGACATGCCGCCGTATGTGCCGGGCAAACCCATTCTGGAGGTGCAGCAGGAATACGGCCTGGACAAGGTGGTCAAGCTGTCTTCCAATGAATGCCCGTTTGATCTGCCCCCGGAACTGGGGCAGACGGTTGCAGCCGCCGTCACCGGATGCAACCGGTATCCAGACGCCCTGTGCCGGCACCTGCGGAAACAGGTGGCAGCCCTTCTGGATGTGGAGGATGCCAACCTGATCTTCTGCAACGGGGCCGAAGAAGGCATCCGGCTCATTGCCCAGATTTTCCTGAACCAGAGGGAAAAAGCCGTCATCCCCACCCCGATTTTCGATGCTTACAGCACGGCCACCCTGCTCATGGGGGCACAGCCTGTGAAACTGCCCCTGAAAGACCACCGCATCGACCTGGAGGCCATTCTTGAGGTTTGTAACCGCCAGAAAGACATCAAACTCGTCTGGCTGTGTTCCCCGTCCAACCCCACCGGGGATATTTTGAAAAAAACGGAGATGGATGCCTTCCTGGAACAGTTGCCCGGGGATGTCATGGTGGTGCTGGACGAGGCGTACCGGGAGTTTGTCACGGACAACCGGGCCGTGCGCACGGAAGATTACCTGGACAAGGACCCCCGGGTGGTGGGGTTGAGAACCTTTTCCAAAGCCTATGGCCTGGCCGGGCTTCGAATCGGATACATTGTGGCGAACCCACAGGTGATCGGGCTTGTGAACAACGTCAAGCTGCCGTTCAACGTGAACTCCGCCGCCATTGCCGCGGCCCTGTACATGCTGGAAAAGCCCGCCTTTGCGCGGGAACATGTGGCTCTGGCCGTGTCGGAACGGGCCTTTATGAGAGAGGAACTGTGCCGCCGGGGCCTGGACGTGCCGGAATCCCAGGCCAATTTCGTGTTTGTGAAACTGCCGGAAAAGTTGCGGCTGAATGGGACGGCCCTGTTTCAAAAGCTTCTGCCCAAAGGATTTGTGGTAAGGCCCGGCACCGCGTTCGGTGTGCCCGGATATTTCCGGATGTCCCTGGGAACCCGGGAAGACAACCTCAAGTTTTTACAGGAACTGGACAGGGCTATGCCCTGAAATTAAAAAAACAACGAACACAAGGAGAATGCAAGATGAAAAAATGGACTTCAATGGTATGCGCAATTCTGATGCTGGGCCTGTGCCTGACCGGTGCGGCCGGTGCCAAGGACACCATTGTGGTGGGAACGTCCGCGGATTACCCGCCCTATGAGTACACCGATGACAAAGGCGAGTTCGTGGGTTTTGACATGGACCTGATCCGGGCCATCGGTGAAAAAATGGGCAAAAAGATCAAAATCGTGGACATGGGATTCGACACCCTGATCGCCGGGCTCCAGGCGGAAAAGATCGATGCCGTGATCGCGGCCATGCAGGCCAGTGAGGAACGCCGCCAGAAAGTGAATTTTTCCATCACCTACCATGAGATCAAGGATGCGATCCTGGCAAAGGCGGATTCAGACATCGAGCTGACATCCATCCATGAGATCACGGGCTACAAAGTGGCGTCCCAGACCGGTACCATCCAGGAGAAATGGATACAGGAAAACCTGATTCAAACCGGTAAACTGCCGGAGGAAAACTATTTTTCCTATGAACGGGTGGACAATGCAGCCATGGATATCAAGGCCGGCCGGGTGGATGTGCTGCACATCATTGCGGATCCGGCCATTTCCCTGGCGGAAAAAAACGACCTGAAAATTGCCTTGATCACCACGGAAGCGGTGTCCGCCGGCCAGAGCATTGCCGTGACCAAGGGAAACACGGAACTGCTGGATGCCATCAACAAAGCCATTGAAGAACTCAAGGCGGACGGCACCCTGCAGGGCCTGATGGACAAATACAAACTGCTGTAAGATGACTGCATGACACCATTTTTCACCATGCTGCAGTTTCTGCTGCCGGGCCTGGGCGTGACGGTTTCGGTCACGCTCATCGCCCTGTGCCTGGGCGGATGTATCGGCGCCCTGATGGCGGTGTTCCGGGTGTACGGCAACCCCGTGATCAAAGGCCTGGCCGCTTCCTACAGCGTGGTGGTGCGGGCCGTGCCCGTGGTGGTGATCATCTTTATCCTGTTTTTTGTGATTTCCGCGTTCATCGACCTGTCCCCGTTCATGTCCGGAGCCATTGCTTTAGGGTTTGCCAGCGGGGCGTACCAGACGGAAATCTTCCGGGGGGCGATTCTGTCCATCCCCCGGGGGCAGATGACGGCGGCCCGGGGCATCGGCATGTCCCGGGCCAAAGCCATCCGCTGCATCATACTGCCCCAGGCGTTCCGGGTGGCCATTCCCTCGCTGATCAACGAGGTGACCCTGGTGCTCAAGGACTCTTCTCTGGTATTTGTCATCGGCGTACCCGAGCTGATGCGGCGGGCCCAGTATGCCAGTGCCAGCACCATGGAGCCGCTGCTGGCGTTCGGAACGGCCGCCTGCTTTTATATCGTTTTGACCCTGACATTGAGCAAGGCCCTGGAAGCCGTAGAAAAACGGTTTGCCATTCAGTTTTAACCCGTTCATGAAAGATGAAACCATGACCCGGCCCGTCCTCAGAATCGAAAACCTGTGCAAATCCTTTGGCACCACCCCCGTGGTCACGGATGTCAGTTTTGATGTCCATCCCTCTGAAGTGATTGTGATCATCGGCAGCAGCGGCACCGGGAAAAGCACCCTGCTCCAGTGCCTCAACCTGCTGCACCTTCCTACATCCGGAAAAATCTTTCTGGAAGACCAGGAGATCACGGCCCCCGGGGTGAACCAGGACCGGGTCCGGCGCCAGATGGGCATGGTGTTCCAGGAGTTCAACCTGTTCAACCACCTCACGGTCTTAGGCAACGTGACCGTGGGCATGACCAGGGTCCTGGGCATGCCGGTGAAAGACGCGGAAAAAAAAGCCATGAACGAGCTGGAACGGGTGGGCATGGCAGACCACCGTCACAAATACCCGGCCCAGCTGTCCGGGGGCCAGAAACAGCGGGTGGGCATTGCCAGGGCTCTGGGCATGAGTCCCAAAGTCATGCTGTTTGACGAACCCACCTCGGCCCTGGACCCGGAGCTGACCGGCGAAGTGCTGGCCGTGATGCAGAAACTGGCGGCCGAAGGCATGACCATGATCATCGTGTCCCATGAAATGGGGTTTGCCAGAGAAGCGGCGGACCGGGTCATTTTTATGGAAAACGGCCGGATCGAAGAACAGGGGCCCCCGGACCGGATGTTCACCCGTCCCGAATCCGAACGCACCCGCAAATTTCTGTCCATCATCACCACGGGAAAAGCGGAACCACCCTCCGGGAGTCTGGGGCAAGACACCTTATGAAGGAATTTTTCGCATATGCGGTCATGGCACTGCCGGACCTTCTGCAGGGCACCGTGGTCACCCTTCAACTCACCGCCGGGGCCCTGGTCATCGGCCTGGCCATCGGGCTGCCTCTGTCACTGCTGCGGGTGTACGGCCCGAAACTGATCCAGCCTTTCTGCACGGCCTATCTGACGGTGTTCCGGGGCACACCGTTGCTGGTGCAGCTGTTTGTGGTGTATTACGGGCTCCCGGAAATCGGGCTGTCCTTCTCCCGCATGGCCGCAGCCTTCATCACCCTGGGGTGCAATTCCGGGGCGTATCAGTGCGAGTATTTCAGAGGCGCTATCCAGGCGGTTTCCAGAGACCAGATGAAAGCGGCCCGGGCCATCGGCATGAGCCGGTTCCAGGGAATCCGGCACATCATCCTGCCCCAGGCCCTGCGGCTGGTGATTCCGGCCTGGTCCAACGAACTGATCGCCATGGTCAAATACACGGCCATCGTGTTTCTCATTGCCGTCCCGGACCTGATGAACAAGGCCAAAATCCTGTCCAGCCAGAATTTCGCCCCCATCCAGACCTATGTGCTGGTGGCCCTGATCTACCTGGTGCTGGTGGGATTCTTAAGCCTGGTCCTGCACGGAATCCAGAGAAAGCTGGCCGTGCCCGGGCTGGATGCCGGCATGGATGGGCGGTGATCTTAAAGAATACCAGCTCAATGCGGATTGACCGGCTGAGCCACCAGGCGAACGCCAAGCGCAGCACATACCTTGTTAATCGTGTCAAATCGAGGCTTGGCATTTGGTTTAAGTGCTTTATACAAGGCTTCACGGGTGATTCCTGTCGATTTGGCAATCTCGCTCATACCGCGTGCCTTGGCAGCCACCCCTAAAGCGTGGGCCAACTCGGCAGCATCCCCGTCTTCAATCACCATAGTGATATAAGCAGCAATGTCCTCTTCGCTGTTAAGCTGCCGGGCCATATCAAAATCCGGCAACTCGGCAATTCTTTTTTTCATGTTTCAATCCTCCAAAGTGGCTTCCAGCTGCCTGGCTTTGGCAATGTCTCTCTCCTGGCTGTCCTTGCCTCCTCCACCAAGCATGACAATCAGGGTTTCAGCTCTCATGGCGTAGTACATTCTCCAGCCTGGACCGAAATGTTCCCTCATTTCGAAGACGCCTGATCAGCCATTTATCAAATTCGGGTAATGTCTTTACCGTGTACATACAAAAAATGTAATCGATCGAATACAAAAAGTCAATTAAAATTCAAAACTTAATATATTGTGACCTGTCCTATGCCGATTTCAAAATAGCACCTTAACAGGGATAGTCTTCAGGATTTTGGAATACAGAAAAAAGAAACCGAAACCACGAAGTCAACGCCTTGAAAATCTAAAGATTTGATCCGGTATCATTACGAGTGCCTGAAGAAACTGTTAACACCATTCTTGACACAGTATCGGTTACGATTAAAAAAGTTCCCTTTTATATCGATAATTAAAAGTTCCCTAAATAGAAACTTTTATTGTTGACATTAAAATATGGAGTTGCTATATATGAATTATGCATGTAATAGCCAGGCCAAAACTGAAAGAATTCTACGAACGAGACGGATGTAAGGACGCAAAGGGTCCTGTCGATGCCTGGTGGTATGAAGCAAAAAAAGCGAACTGGCAATCATGGACAGACATTAAATCTCAGTACGGCTCAGCCAGTATTTTAAAAGGGAACCGTGTTGTATTTAACTTAGGAGGAAATAAATACCGATTGGTGGTAAAAATCAATTTTCCAACACAGACGGTTTTTATACGATTTGTAGGAACGCATAAAGAGTATGATAAAATTAATGCGGAGGAAATATAATGATAAATAAACTCATTAAAACAGAAGAAGATTATGATTTGGCTCTTTCCCGCATTGAAGATCTGATGGATGCTGAAGCAAATTCACCTGAAGCAGAAGAGCTTGAACTTCTTGCTACTCTCGTTGGACTATATGAAGATGAGCATTATGCTATGGATTTTCCAGATCCGATCGATGCAATTAAGTTCAGAATGGATCAGCTTGGGCTTAATCAGCAAAATCTTGTACCCTTTATCGGGAGTAAAGGCAAGGTCTCAGAAGTTCTTAATAAAAAGAGGCCTTTAACGCTTTCAATGATGCGTTCCTTGCACGAAAATTTGGGAATATCCCCTGAAATTCTTTTGCGAAAAACAGGAGCGGATTTCCCGCAAACCCTACCCGACATTAAATGGGATCTTTTCCCACTGAAAGAGATGTTCAAAAGAGGATGGATAAAGTCTTTGGGGGAATTTAATGATTCTGCAGAAGAGCGTATGCAAGTGTTCATCAAAGAATGCTGCCCGAGCGCAGAAAAAATTGAAGCTTGCTTCAGGGAAAATTCTGGGAACAGAACTAATGCAAAAACCGACATGTATGCACTCAATGCCTGGTGTATGCGGGTCATGTCTCTTGCGTATAAAAAAAAGCTTATTAAAAGATTTAACCCGGATAGTTTTTCATCCGCCAATTTGACTGAAATTGCAAAGCTTAGCTTTTTTGAAACAGGGCCACAGCTTGCCCAGGAGTACCTGGAAAAACATGGGATTCATCTAATCATAGAACGGCATCTTCAGAAAACCTATTTAGACGGGGCCGCGTTATTGTTGGACGATGGGTCGCCTGTAGTTGGCCTGACACTGAGATATGACAGAATAGATAATTTCTGGTTTTGCCTTCTGCATGAATTAGCCCATATTCTTCTGCACCTCGGAAAGAATAACCACCATTTGTTTGTTGATGATATGGATGTTAGAGTCCCGAATGATAAAAATAGCAAAAATATTGAGAAAGAAGCAGACCACCTTGCAATGGAATCTTTAATACCAGATGAAATTTGGACCTCTTCAGCAGCAAAAATGAATCCCACCACAAAAAATGTTCTTGTATTGTCAGAACATCTGAGAATTAATCCTGCCTGTATCGCCGGTAGAATACGGCATGAAAACAATAACTTTAGGCTGTTATCCAGATTGGTAGGTTCAGGTAAAATCAGAAAACTTTTCGCAGTATAATGAAATTTATAAATGAACTCACTAACAGGGATAGTCTGTGGGGGTCATTTCTCTGAAAAATGGTGCCCGCACTGCAAGTAGTCCTCGCCTCAATTTATCTCGTATATTCTAACAGAACTTCAATAATTTCTTTAAAAGATACCCTGAAAAACCATTTTTAATCAAAATAAAAATTACAGTAACAATATTTTTGTAAAATCAAGTTGACAACTGAATTTCTATAAGTATAATTTGCAGTAACATTATTGCAACAAATTGGAGGTGCAGTGAAAAAGAAATTAAAAGAAATAACATCTGTGCAGATGGGATACTCGTTCAGGTCCCGTCTCGAAGCCTTTGAAGGTGGCGGAGTTGCAGTTGTTCAGATGAAGGATCTTCTGGATGACAACACGGTCGGGTGTGATGATCTGGTCAGAATCAACATGGAGGCCATGAAAGAGCACCACCTCGCGCAAAGAGGTGATCTGGTATTCAGGTCTCGCGGGCATGTGACCACGGCAGCGGTTCTTCTTGAAGACCCGGGAAAGGCCGTTGTCGCCGCTCCTTTATTGAGGATAAGGGTGACCAGGCCGGACAAGGTTTTACCCGAGTATCTGAACTGGTATATCAGCCAGCGGGATGCGCAGATTTTTCTGACCAGCCGGGCCAAGGGAACGGTTCAGAAGATGATCAGCAAGCAGGCAATTGAAGATCTGGAGGTGGCGCTGCCAAGTCTGGAAAAACAGAAAAATATCGTTGAGCTGGCCAAGTTGTCTGCTCGTGAACAAACCCTGCTTCACACGCTGGCCGACAAGCGGGAACAATACATTTCAACTATACTGATGCAGCTGGCAAAAGGAGAATAACAAATGAGCAGCAAGATTGATCAGAAAGACATCAACAACGCGGCATGGGCGGCGTGTGATACCTTCCGGGGCGTTGTTGACCCGGCGCAGTACAAAGACTACATCCTCGTGATGCTGTTTGTGAAATATATCTCCGATGTATGGCAGGACCACTACGAGGCGTATCGGAAGCAGTATGGCGATGATGATGTTCGTATCCGCCGCAAGCTCGAGCGTGAACGGTTTGTCCTCCCGCAGGTGAAACTCACCGAAAAGAATGACGAAACCGGCGAGGAAACGGTTCTGGATGAATTTCCCGCCACCTATTACAGCCTGTATGAACGAAGGTCCGCCGCCAACATCGGTGAGCTGATCAATATCGTGCTCGACCATATTGAAGAGAGCAACAAGAGCAAACTCGAAGGGGTCTTCCGCAATATTGATTTCAACAGCGAGGCCAATCTCGGGCGGACGAAGGATCGGAATAAGCGCCTTAAAACCCTGCTGGAAGATTTTAACAAACCTCAGCTCAGCATGAAGCCCAGCCTCGTTTCCGAGGATGTGATCGGCAATACCTACA
>CALGAJ010000045.1 GCA_937951975.1 uncultured Desulfotignum sp. | reverse complement strand
GTGTGCCAGCAGTCTCCCCACCTCCGCTTCCAGGGACAACCCGGTATCAGACACCACCTTGGGGCCCAGCTGCTGCGCCACCCAACTGCCGGCTCGGTCCAACCCGGCTTCACCATCTTTGTCATTCATGGCGGCATCCCCCACCAGCTTCACTTCGATGATGGGAAAACTGGCCCTGAACCCCAGGCGGATGTCAGGAAACTTTTCATTGAACGATCCCAGCAGCACCCCCACCTTTGACTCATGAAGCCCGAACACCGTGAACCGGCGGATGGGCAACCGGATCCCGGTACCTTGAATGGTTTGAATCTGAGGCACCACACAGGCCTCCATCATCTGTTTCATTTCCGCCGGCACACCTGGCATGCAGAAAAACCAGCACTGGTTTAGCTGGAACGCGAATCCCGGTGCGGTTCCATGGGTGTTTTCCAGAACCATGGCCGACGCGGGCAGCCAGGCCTGTTTCTCGTTGTCGGAAGTCAATTCGAATCCCCGGCGCTCAAAATAGGCCTTCATGGATGCCAGAGCCGCGGGATTCAGGACCAGGGATTCTCCCAGGGCCTTTGCACAGGCCAATGCTGTGATATCATCCTGGGTGGGCCCCAGCCCGCCCGTGACCAGGCACAGTGCGGCCCGCCGGGAAATGGCCTGCACTGCGTCGCAGACCGCGTCCACCTCATCTCCTTTGACCGTGATCTGGGACACGCGGATTCCCATCTCCCTGAGCCGACTGCATAAAAACGCGCTGTTGGTGTCCACCAGGTCCCCCAGCAGCACCTCGTCGCCTGTGGAAAGAATTTCAGCTGTCATGTGTTTATCCTTGACTTGATTTCAATGGCATCCCTGTTTTCAGATGGTGTGGTCCTGATCTGTCTGTTCCGCCACATTGGATTGAAAAACATGGCATGGTTGGCGGAAAAAAACGCCGGATTCTTGCGGATCAGTGAGCCTGTGGCCATCTGTTTTTTAAATGTTTTGTCCAGAAACTGCTTCACCTGTTTTCTGTCCCATCCGGACGGGTGCACAAAATTCGAATACAATGACAGATCTCCTTCATAAAAATCTCTGGTTTCCAGATGGTAAGCATCTTCACTGAACCGGGGCAGATTGAACACCGCCAGGTTCAGATAATCGATCCATGGATGATGGGCTTTGGTAAATGCCAGCGTGGTCAGGGCGGAAGACCGGTCTTCAAAATGGGTGCCGAACAATAGATATACATAGGTAAAAATGCCGGCCTGATGAAGATTTTTCAATATCCGGGAGGACCGGTCCAGGGTGGTGCCTTTGTTCATGCGGTCCAGCACGTTCTGATCACCGGATTCCAGGCCCAGCTTGAGCATGAGGCACCCGCTGCGCCTGAGCTGCACACAGAAATCCGGATCCTCCAGGATTTTTTCAAACCGCACAAACCCGTACCAGGTGAACGGCACTCCGGAGCCGGCACGGGCCAGGGCCCTCAAAAACGCCGGGGTCATGGCATCATCGATAAAATGCATGGTATCCGGCTGAAACCGATGGGCCAGAGCGTATGTGTCCGCCAGCACCCGGCAGGCCCGCTGGGTGCTGTAGGCATGGGTTTCCGCTTTTTCAGGACAGAACCGGCATTTGCGCCAGTAACACCCGATGGTGGTTCTGAAGGGCAGTACCCGGGCCGGCGATATATACCCGGACTTGCCGGCAAACTCAAAATCCGGCACATAATGACGTTTTCTGGTGCCGGGTTTTCCTAAAAGCGCCAGCAGCGGGATCTCCCCTTCGCCGGCAATCATGTGATCGATGAGTCCGGAAAATGGGGGGTTGAAATCCGGGCGGCTCATCCAGGAAGATACCAGACCGCCGCCCAGAACGATTTTTTTATCCGGAAAATTTTTCCGGATCCACCCGGCCAGCGCAAAGCCGACCAGCGCCTGGTTCAGGTAACACAAGGAAATCCCCACCCAGGGAGAGTCCCACCGGGATACCACGGGTCTGAGGCAATCTTCAAAAAAAGAAAAAAACGGGTTGACCCGGCAGGTGTCCGCACTTTTGAGCAGATCCCGGCTGCGCAACGGTGTCAGGAAATGGTCCGTGTAATCACTCAATGTCACCTTGAACCGGGTGGTATCCACGGCAAGAGACAGCAGTTTATTCAGATCATAGACCCGCTGGTGGTACCGGTCTTCATTGGTGTACAGCCCGGGATACTGAAGGTCCGCCAGGATCGCATCCCGGTTTTTCAGGGCCCGGGCCGACCAGGAATCGGTGGCCGTCAGCTCCTGTTGGATCAGGTAGTGAAACCCCTGGATATTGGCATCTGACACGCAGCACTCAATGTTGTTTTCCTGAAGTGCGGCAGCCAGATACGCCACACCGGCCGGAGGTTCACAGGGTTTGGCCACCGGAGGAAACAATAATAACATCAGCACGGGTCCTAAATCTAAGTTACAATGATCTTGCGTTATATCCGGCGTGCTTGTACCATATTTTGATCAAAATCCCCAATTAAAAAATCCCGGCCGGTTTTTTGTTTCTACAAACAGAAACATTTGCCTTGACAACCCATGACAAATCATTTAATTTTTCCGTCATTTGACACATTTTAA
>CALGAJ010000044.1 GCA_937951975.1 uncultured Desulfotignum sp. | reverse complement strand
TATCGCATTGAGCACCGCCCTGCTGCCGGTGAATCTGGTATTGCAGCTAATATTGCTGCCGGTCTATATTCTCCTGCTGGCCGGCACCGTGTTTACACTGGACTGGGCTTTTATTGTCCGGGGTGCTGTCTTGGTGCTGATGTTGCCGTTCCTGGCCGCCACCATCCTCCGGTTTGTCCTGGTGTTCTGGAAAACAGAAACCTGGCTGCAAACCAGGCTGCTGCCCGGGATTGAACCGGCCCAGATCCTGCTGCTGGCATCGGCCATTCTGGCGATGTTTGCTTCAGAAGGCCGGGTAATCACTGAAAACCCGCAGCTGCTGCTGTATCTGCAGCCACCCCTTGGGATCTTTTTTGTGATCAATCTGGTGCTGGCTTTTTGGGTCAGCCGATGGCTCAAGACCAGCCATGAAAATTTTGTATCCCTGGGGTTTACAACACTGGCCCGGAATTCCCCTATCGCCCTGGCCATCGCCCTGGTGGCATTCCCTGATGAACCGCTGGTGCCCCTGGCCCTAGTGGTCGGACCGCTCATTGAGCTGCCGGTGCTGGCTGTGATCTCCCAGATCCTGTTGCGGATGGGGCACAAACGCATGATGACATAACAGCCGTTCGTATTATGTTATTTTCATTCACTGGGTTGGTTGTTTTTAGATTTTTTCTGAAATGCCGGATGCTTCGGTACAAGCAGAAAGGGTAACAAAATGTCCATGATGCTGCTCACCGAGGCTCAGATAACTGTCTATAACAGAGAGGTAATCTTGGATAGGCCTTTTCTTGAGTAATACTTTATGAATTCAAGTACGAGGAACTCATGGGATTGAGAAAAAAATATCAGGATGCCCAGGTCCTGGTCCATCCGGAATCACCCGAGCCGGTCATCGATCTGGCTGACTTTGTCGGCTCCACTTCCCAGATCATCAATGCGTGCAGGCAATCGGACAGGCAGCGGTTTATCGTAGCAACGGACAAGGGTATTTTTTTTAAAATGCAGCAGGCAGTCCCGGACAAGGAACTGATCATTGCCCCCACCTCCAGCGAGAGCGCAACCTGCAGAAGCTGTGCCCGGTGTCCCTGGATGCAACTCAATGACTTGAAACGTCTGTCCCGGGTCTTTGATGTGACCGGCAATGAGGTATCTGTGGCCCCTGACATCATCCAAAAAGCATTGATTCCATTGAACCGGATGTTTCAATTCATGAAGGCCTGATATGTTTTTTGGGGTTGTTTCTCTATTTTTCAAGGGGCAGGTCTTTCATACCGGCCCATTCATAAAATGAGGCATCATAATTCCGCGCATTGGCAAACCCCGTCATCCGGAGGACCAGTGCCATATGGGCGGACCGGATACCAGCGGTGCAGTAAGTGACAATGGGATACTCAGGCTGCAGCCCGGCCATCACGGCCATCCATACAAACCGGCCATCCTCTCCCCAGCCCGGGGGATCGGCATACACCACCAGCGGCCTGCCGCCATCGATACCCAGTGCACCTATTTTTGCAGCCAGCTCCTTTTTGGGAAGCAGGGCTCCCCACCCGGGATTTCCGGGTTTGCCGTCCATGTGTGTGAACGGCTGCCATGGCGAAGACACCCCCCCTGGGATATGTCCTTTTTTATATGCCTTTTCAGACTGGGCGTCCACCACCACGACCTGGTCAAGATGATCCATCAGGTACCGGGCATCCACAAACAGCTGGGATACCCATGCCTTAAAAACCCAATAAAATCAGTCTGAGCGAAGTGACTTCCGATTTGTTCAGAATAAACCGAACCATACCCAACCAGTTCAAAATAATCAGAAAATAAAAGTCAGGATAAAAGACAATTCAACAGCGTGTCTCATGAATTATGATTATCCTGGAAATGTCCGTGAACTGGAAAACATCATTGACCGTTCCGTGGTCATCTGTCGCAGCATATCACTTGATGTGGTAGATCTGTCTTTTAAAACAGAAGACCGGCTGTTGTATGCTCCG
Organism: uncultured Desulfotignum sp.; assembly: GCA_937951975.1. Classification (GTDB taxonomy): domain Bacteria; phylum Desulfobacterota; class Desulfobacteria; order Desulfobacterales; family Desulfobacteraceae; genus Desulfotignum. The sequence goes on along the minus strand of CALGAJ010000044.1, from coordinate 609 downwards.
CGCTGGCTTTATAATTCCGGCATCGTCTTGGGGCCGGGAATCATTTTGCTTATTTATCCTGCTCTACCAATGTATAAATTTTCCGCCGATCGGGCGTATCCCCGGTAAGAAGCCTTTCAGCATCCCGTCGGAGGAACCCCCGTTCCTTTATCAAAGAAATCACCTGGGCCACGTTGTAACTTACGCGTCTAATTTGCAGCATCTTCCGATCACTGTCCCATATCACATATTTTGCCCGTGGATCACCATCCCGGGGCTGACCGACTGCACCGACATTGACAATATACCTATGTTCCGGCTTCAGTTGAACCATTTCCTGATGCATTGGATTGAACTGGAGATCCTTTCCATCATACCCCGCAAGCATCATGCGGTGGGTGTGTCCGACAAAGGCAATGTTGAAGTCGTTTGCTGTAAAAATTTCCCTGATTTCCGCAAAGCTCATGTGGTTCAGGTACTCTGTCGGTGAATCCGGCGGACAGCCATGCACCATGAGGGCACCCTCTACTTCCCGGTATGTCGGGAGATTTTTCAGATAACCCATGGAAGCCGCAGTTAAATATTTCAAGGTCTGTTCTAAGGCGCGTAACGCCCGGGGTGAAAAATGGT
>CALGAJ010000043.1 GCA_937951975.1 uncultured Desulfotignum sp. | reverse complement strand
AACCGGATCATGTTTCCCATTTTTGACATCAACATGCAGGTGGCGGGATTCGGGGGCCGGGTCATGGACGATCAAATGCCCAAATATATGAATTCACCGGAAACTCCGGTCTACAGTAAAACCCGGATTCTATACGGGCTGCATGCCGCCAAAACCCATTGCCGCAATGCAAATGTGGTCCATATTGTGGAGGGGTATTTTGATTTTCTCACGTTGTTTCAGAATGGGATTAAAAATACGGTGGCCACACTGGGCACTGCTTTGACCCCTGAACATGTGCGTATTCTGAAAGGGTATGCCCCTGCCATGGTCCTGGTTTTCGACTCGGATGATGCAGGGATCAATGCGGCCCGGCGCAGTATCAAGACTTTTATGAACGAAGGGGTGGACACCCGGATCCTGATCTTGCCCAAAGGCGATGATCCAGATACTTTTGTGTTGAAACACGGTCCGGACGCATTTCTGGACCTTGCCGCCCAGGCACGGTCAGTGATGCCGTTTTTGCGGCAGGTGGCCATGGATGCCCACGGATCTTCCGTGACGGGCCGGGCAAGGGTTCTGGCTGATTTGATCCCGTACATAGCCGACATCCAGGACAGCGCCCTCAGGTCCTTGCATGTCAACGAACTGGCGGAAACGTTGAACATTGATGAAGCGGCTGTGCTGGAAAAAGTCCGGGAACAGGTGATTAAAAGCAAGACAACGATGGACCGGCACCCGGTTGGTGAGTCATCGAATTTTGAACTGGATTCAGATCCCCGGGAACGGCAGCTGCTATCTCTGATGCTTCAGTGGCCCCCAATTATTTCAAAAGTGGCGGACTCCGGGGTACTGAATTGTTTTTATTCTCAACGGCTGTGCCGGATCGGCCGCATCATGGTACAGACAGACCCGGCCACGGATGCGTTTATCACCCGGATCATGACCAAAATGGAAACCGATGCGGACCGGGAGCTGGTGGCTTCTTTGGCCATGACAGACGGACTGGATGACAACACGGATCTGCAAGAAACCGCTGCATCCATTATTCAGCGGATTATCCGGATCAGAAAAAAAGAAGACAGCAGCGGGCTGACAGAAAAAATTAAACGTGCGGAAAAAGGCTGTGACAAGGACGTAATGGAATTGTTGAAACTGAAACAGCAGGAAATCCGACAACTACACAATGGTCAATAACGTTTAGCCTTAGGGAGGCGTTTTATGGCAGATAAATCAATATCATCCGATGAGAGCGGGATGATCGGCAAAGCGGAAATGGAAAAGCTCATTGAAAAAGGGAAAAAAACCGGCACACTCTCTTTTGCTGAAATCAATGATGCCATATCCGGCAATTTGAAAACCCCGGAACAGATCGAAGATATTGTGGATCAATTCAAAGAACTGGGCATCGAACTGGTGAATATGGAATCTTCTAAAAATAAATCTGCCGGTCCCCGGTCACCGGGCCGCCCCGGAGTGAAAGCCAAAGAAAAAAAGGAAAAACCCCGGCAGGAGTTGAAACACCGGAAAAAATCGGCCGGAGACAAAAAAGACCCCTTTGCCACAGTACGGGAACGCGCGGAACTTGAATTTGGTGCCGTCACGGACCCGGTCAAGATGTATCTTAAAGAGATGGGCATGGTCACACTTTTAAGCCGGGAAGGTGAGATTGAAATTGCCAAGAAAATCGAGGTGGGTGAACGGGATGTACTCCGGGCCATGCTCGATTGTCCGATTTCGTTGAACACCATTTTTTTGTACGGCAAAAAAATGGAACGGCGGTCCATGCGCCCCAAACATGTCTTAAGGGATGTGGATGAAGGGGACGGGGTGGTGGATGAGACGTCAAAACAGGAAAAATTTCTGGAATCTCTGACCGTTATCAAAAAGATTCATGACGCCAATCAGGAAAGACGGGATCAGCTCTACGGGCTGAGGAAATCCACCAAAAAATATCAGACACTGCAACAGGAAATCAACGAAGGCACAGAACAGATATTTGAGGAACTCAAACGCTGGCGATTTGAATCCAATGTCATGGACACCATTGAAAAAAGCATCAGGAACACCATTGTCTGGTTTGATACTGTGGACACACTGCTGGAAAATTGTGCCAGAACTTTCAATGTCATGAAAGATACCATGCTCAAACAGGCGTCAACTCCGGAAAAATTTGTTCAGTGGGTCACGGCCCGAAGCGATATGAGTCCGGAACGGGCCTTTCTGCTGCATCAGGACATTCAAGCGGTCATGGATCAGGTGGCTTCCAAAAAAGCGTTGATCAAGGGAGATGCCGATGATCTGCGCGCCATTACCCAGGGCATTGACAAAGGGCGCAAAAATGCGGATTTTGCCAAACGGGAACTGGTACGGGCCAATTTGCGCCTGGTGGTGAGTATTGCCAAAAAATACACCAACCGGGGATTGCAGTTTCTGGACCTGATCCAGGAAGGCAACATCGGGTTGATGAAAGCGGTGGACAAGTTTGAATACCGAAGGGGATACAAGTTTTCCACGTATGCCACCTGGTGGATCCGTCAGGCCATCACAAGGGCTATTGCCGATCAGGCCAGGACCATCCGGATCCCGGTGCATATGATCGAGACCATCAACAAATTGATCCGTACTTCCAGATATCTGGTGCAGGAAATGGGCAAGGAACCGTCTCCGGAAGAAATTGCTGAAAAAATGGAGATACCCATTGATAAGGTGAGACGGGTGTTAAAAATTGCCAAGGAGCCGATTTCTCTGGAAACACCCATTGGAGAGGAAGAGGACAGTCACCTGGGTGATTTTATCGAAGACAAGAAATTTTCCATTCCATCTGAAGCGGCCATTGATTTCAGTCTGGCGGAACAGACCCGAAAGATTCTGGCCACACTGACACCCAGGGAGGAGAAAGTCCTGCGCATGCGCTTCGGCATTGGGGAAAAATCGGATCATACCCTGGAAGAAGTGGGCCGGGATTTTACCGTGACCCGGGAACGGATCCGACAGATCGAAGCCAAGGCATTGAGAAAACTGCGCCATCCCACCCGGAGCAAGAAATTGAAGACATTTATTGAAAATTAAATATTGACTTGTATACCGGTTTACTATAAATAATTAAAGTTTGTTTGGTTGCTATGAGGAATGGGCCTATAGCTCAGTTTGGCAGAGCCACCGGCTCATAACCGGTCGGTCCCTGGTTCGAATCCAGGTGGGCCCACCA
>CALGAJ010000042.1 GCA_937951975.1 uncultured Desulfotignum sp. | reverse complement strand
GGTCTTGTTCAGACCCGCTTCAAACTTTATCACTGACCAATTTTCAAAGATCAAACATCGGGTACTACGTTGTTTTCCGCCGCAATCCTGTCACCGAAAAACCAGGACAATATACAGGCCGGAAAATGGTTTGTCAAACCTTTTTTCAAATCATTTGACAATTATCTTATGATATTTTTTTTTACCGGCCCGAAGAAGGATTTCTCCCTGATCCAGATCTGCGTTCTCAACCCGCTGATCCACCCCTGACACCCGGTTTCCGTTCACGTATGCCCCACCCTGCATCACCAGGCGCCGGGCATCGGATTTGGAAGAACACAAACCGGTCCGGGTGAACAGATCGATCACCAGATCGTTGTCCACAAGGTCTTTTTCATTCATCTGCGTAGCAGGAACCGTGTCATCGGTTACAGGAGAATGGACCCCTCTGGGGATTGTAGCGCCGGGCAGCAGACTGTCCGGCACCTCAATGGCACCGAACACGGATGCTGCTGCTTTCAACGCATTCCGGGCTTCGGTTTCACCATGGGCAATCTTTGTGGCTTCATAGGCCAGAATGGTCTTGGCCCTGTTCAGATCTGCGCCTTGAAGGGTCTTGACCTGCTCGATTTCATGCATGGGCAAAAAAGTGAACAGCGCCAGAAACCGGGCCACATCCGCATCATCGCAATTGACCCAGAACTGGTAATAATCATAGGGAGAAAACCGGTCCGGATCCAGCCACACAGCCCCTTTGTGGGTTTTTCCCATCTTGATGCCGGCCGCAGTGGTGATCAGCGGAAAAGTGATGCCAAACGCCTGTTTCCCAAGCGTTCTGCGAATCAGGTCTATCCCGGCCACAATATTTCCCCACTGATCGCTGCCGCCCATTTGAAGCAGGCAATCATAATTCTGGGCCAGTTTCATGAAATCATAGGCCTGAAGCAGCATATAGTTGAATTCGATGAATGTCAGGCCTTCTTCCGAAGCCATCCGGGCTTTGTAACTTTCCGCCTTGATCATCCGGTTGATGGAAAAATGCCGGCCGATATCTCTTAAAAACGGAATATATGCCAGTTTTGTCAGCCACTGGGCATTGTCCAGTAACAAGGCCTGATCATTGCTGAAATCAATAAATCTGGATAACTGAGCCCGGATTCCGGCTTTGTTTTCATCAATCTGTTCCTGGGTGATGATCTGGCGCATTTCGGTTTTTCCGGACGGATCTCCGATCAGACCGGTTCCGCCGCCCACCAGGGCGATGGGCCGGTGCCCGTTGCGCTGCATATGGGCCAGGGCCATGATACACACCAGACTGCCCACATGCAGGCTGGTGGCGGTGGGATCAAACCCGATATAACAGGTGGCCCGGTTGTTTTCCAGATAGTCTTCCAGCTCGGCGGTATGGGTCACCGCATCCACAAATCCCCGCTCTTTCAATACCGACAATACACTCATGATATCCCTGCTATTTTTTGGTATACTCCACTGCCCGGGTCTCTCTGATCACCACCACCTTGACCTGGCCCGGAAACGTCAGATTCTCTTCAATCTGACGGGCGATTTCCCGGGACAGCAGCACCGCATCCTCATCACTGATCTTTTCACTCTCCGTGATCACCCGGATCTCCCGTCCTGCCTGGATGGCATAGGTATTGACCACCCCGTCAAAGGCATTGGCTATTTTTTCAAGATCTTCCAGCCGTTTGATATAATTTTCAAGACTTTCTTTTCTGGCCCCCGGCCTGGCACCGGACAATGCATCCGCCGCCTGGACAATGAAATCGTAGACAGAGGTGGGCATCTGATCTTCATGATGGGCCGCAATGGCATTGACCACACAATCGATTTCGCCGTATTTCTTGGCCAGCTTGGCGCCGATAATGGCATGGGCCCCATCCACCTCATGATCCACGGCCTTGCCGATATCATGAAGCAGGCCCATCCGCTTGGCCAGTTTGACATCCAGCTTCAGTTCAGCGGCAATGACTCCCGCCAGAAACGCCACTTCAATGGAATGTTGAAGCACATTCTGGGCATAGGAGGTTCGAAATTTCAGTTTCCCCAGCACCTTGATCAGTTCCGGATTGATGCCATGCACCCCCAGATCGAATGCCGCCTGCTCGCCGGCTTCCTTGATGGCCAGATCCACTTCCTTGCCGGCCCGTTCCACCACATCCTCGATCCGGGCCGGGTGAATCCGTCCGTCGGAGATCAGCTTTTCCAGTGAAAGCCGGGCGACCTCCCGGCGAACCGGGTTGAAGCCTGAAAGAATCACCGCTTCCGGCGTATCATCAATAATCAGGTCGATGCCTGTAGCTGCTTCCAGTGCCCGGATGTTTCGACCCTCTCTGCCGATGATCCTGCCTTTCATTTCATCCCCCGGCAAATGCACCACTGAAACAGTTCTTTCCGCCACATAATCCCCGGCGTATCTCTGAATGGCCGTGGATATGATTTTTTTAGCCTCTTTATCTGCCTGCTCTCGGGCTTCTGAGGTGATTTTTTTCACTAATTTGGCACCTTCATGCCTGGCCTCTTCTTCCAGGGTTTTCAGCAGCAATTCTCTGGCTTCTTCCAGCGTCAGGCCGGAAATTTTTTCCAGTTCTTTTCGGGTCTCTTCCACCAGATCGGCATAATACGCCTCATCCCTGGCGACGGATTCCAGTTTTTCATTTATTTCTGATTCTTTGTCATGAAGCTCCTGCTCTTTCTGGGTCAACAGATCTTCTGCCTGATCCAGTTTTTCACTCTTTTTGGAAAGCCTGCGCGCTTCTTTTTTTAATTCTTCCCGGGTTTCCTGAGTTTCCGCATCAAAGCTGCCTTTCATTTCCAGAAGCCTGGATTTTGCTTCCAGCTGGGCTTCTTTGATCAATGTCTCGGCTTTAACTTCAGCCGCTTCTATGATCCGCCTTTGTTCTTCCTCAATATTAAGCTTTTCAAGAAAATACTTTTTCTTGATATTGAAAAAACCGACAACTCCCAATACCAGCAACACAACAATAATCAATAAGAGAACTATTTCCATTCAATTGATCTCCTTCACATACATATAGGATTATCAACACCTTTTTCAAAGCGTGCTGCGTGTCTAATAATCGTTCAACAGATTATAACTTTGGAATGGAACTTCAAAAGAGGCGGGATCGGAAGGTTGTTGCAGTAAACAGTTGCCCCCGCAAATTGCCGTGTTGCGTTAAAGGCTTTGAACCATTGGTTCAAAAGTGGGCATTCAGTAATACCTTCAGGCTTTTCCTTACTGATGAGGAACCTGCGCACCGGTATCAGTGTGAATTCCCTTTTTTATATGCGTTAGGACAAAGTCTATCATACAATCACGCACATTGCAGGGGATTTTGCTTGATCACAAATCCAACTGTTTCTCATTACAACCCTTTATCAATTTTTTTCATCAAAGATGAAATTTTATTCTCCATGTCTTTCTCAAGTTCAGTATGCTGTATTTTCAACTCTTGAAAATCTCTGGACAGGTTCATGGCTGCAAGAAGTAAAATGGCCATTCTGTTTCTTCCTGAGTTTTTATTCGGAACCATGCTTTCCGCCTCTTGGACATACTCAGTTAAAAACTGGACAATCTTATTGGCATCTTGTACCTGACCATCCGGCTTAAATCTGAACTCTTCTCCAAAAAGATCAATTTTGATAATTTCATCCAATGAAATCCCTCTATCGAAACCTTATCATCGGCCCAAATCTATTCAGACTCATTCTGACTGAATAAAACTGTCCAGTTTAGTCAGAAGTCCGTCTATTTTCGATTGAATCACTGCTTCCTGCTCGGATGTCTGTGCTTCCGTCTGAATTTTCTCATCCAAATCTGACTCCAGGTGTTTTATCCGCAAGGTCAGATCCTGATTCTCCAGTTGTAAAGACCGACAGCGTTCCAGCAATTTATCGACTTTTTTGTCGATTTCATCAAACGTATTATGTATCTGATCGTTCCCCAAAATTATAATCCCATGATGGTTAATTTGAATTTAGTATAGATCAAATCTCTTGTCAAAGTCAAGGCAATTCATTTTGTTTAGATCTATGGAAATCCCTTGTTTTTTCAAGATCATCCAGGGTATTTACCCCCCGAACCTGCCCTGGATCTTTCAAAATTTTCACCGTCACTTCATCGTTATTTTTGCAGGCAATGCCCACCACATCCGTCAAATAATACTCACCCTGTTGATTATCCGGCGTCAGCTGATCCAGAGCCTGGGATAAAAATTGCCGGTCGAAACAGTATATACCGGTATTGACACGCTGAATTTTCTTTTCATCCGAACTGGCATCTGCTTCCTCGCGAATGGCAACGACATGATTCATCGGGTCTTGAATAATGCGGCCATATCCGGACGGATTATCCATATCAGCAGCCAGAATCGTGACTTTTGCCCGGTATGATCGATGGGTTGACACCAGATCCGCCACAGTTTCCGACTGTATCAAAGGCACATCCCCGTAAAGGATCACCACATTTTTTACATCATCTGCAAGGGCCGGCATCGCACATTTCACCGCATCACCGGTTCCAAGAAGCGCTTTTTGCAGACTGAAGTTCACATGTGGATAGCACGCCGTCACTGCCTGCTTTACTTTCTGGGCACCATGCCCCACCACTACATGAATATGATGATCAGACGTCACTTGTCTGGCACAGGAGATCACATGCAGAATCATGGGTTTTCCCGCTACCGGGTGAAGTACTTTAGGAAGGTCCGATTTCATCCGGGTCCCCTTTCCCGCCGCCAGAATGATCACACTCAGCACATCCATGTTCTTTTCATTTTTATACGTATGCACGTGTTTATTCCAAATAAAAGGGGTGCAACCCACTGGGAGCACCCCTTTTATTTCACATCAAAATTAATGAAAGAAACGGAGCTGTTATTTACCGGATGACGCGATTTTCAAACGGTGTATCGCCCGCCGCAGTGCCAGCTCGGCACGGAGCAGATCAATACCGGCAGCCCGATTGGCCAGACGTTGTTCCGCCCGTTCTTTTGCAGCTTGAGCCCTGACCACATCGATATCCTGGTTGCGTTCCGCAGATTCGGCCAGAATCGTAACCTTATCCGGCAGAACTTCTGCAAATCCACCATTTACGAACAGATACTGCTCTTTTCCACTTTGGTTTGTATATCGCAGGGTTCCCACTTTCAGGGATGTCAGAAACGTGGTATGGCCTTTCAGCGCTCCGAACTCACCTTCAGACCCAGGAGCGACAACCGATTCAACCGGTTCGCTGACCACGGCTTTCTGTGGTGTCACCACTTCAAGCATAAGTTTTTCAGCCATGAGATACCTCCGGTGGTTTATTCAGATTTCGCCTTTTTAATGGCATCTTCAATGGAACCCACCATATAGAAAGCATTTTCAGGAAGATCATCATGTTTTCCTTCAATGATTTCTTTAAATGATCTTACGGTGTCTTCGACTTTTACAAAAACTCCCGGCATACCGGTGAAGGTTTCCGCCACATGAAAGGGCTGAGACAAAAATTTCTGCAGTTTTCTGGCCCGCTGGACTGTTATCTTGTCCTCATCTGACAATTCATCCATACCCAGAATAGCAATAATGTCCTGCAGTTCCTTGTATTTTTGCAGGGTCTGCTGAACCACCCGGGCCACATGATAATGCTCATCTCCAATGTAAACGGCATCCAGAATCCTGGAGGTGGAGTCCAAAGGATCCACCGCCGGATAAATCCCCAGCTCGGCAATCTGACGGGACAGTACCACGGTGCCGTCCAGGTGGGCGAATGTGGTGGCCGGTGCCGGGTCGGTCAAGTCGTCCGCGGGCACGTACACGCACTGCACGGCGGTAATGGACCCTTTGTCCGTGGAGGTGATGCGTTCCTGCAGTTCCCCCATGTCCACAGCCAGGGTGGGCTGATACCCTACCGCAGACGGCATGCGACCCAGGGTGGCCGATACTTCTGAACCGGCCTGGGTGAACCGGAAGATGTTGTCAATGAACAACAGCACGTCCTGTCCTTCCACATCACGGAAATACTCCGCACAGGTCAAAGCGGACAGGGCCACACGGGCACGGGCACCCGGTGGTTCCGTCATCTGGCCGTACACCAGGGCGCATTTGGGAAGTACGCCGGAATCCTTCATTTCATGATACAGGTCGTTGCCTTCACGGGTCCGCTCACCCACACCGCCGAACACGGAAATACCGCCGTGCTGCATGGCGATATTGTTTACCATTTCCATCATGATAACGGTTTTGCCCACACCGGCACCACCGAACATCCCCATTTTCCCTCCTCTGGGGAACGGCACCAGCAGGTCGATCACCTTGACCCCGGTTTCAAGCACCCGGACCGAGGTGTCCTGCTCGATAAATGTAGGGGCATGTCTGTGAATAGGCATGGTTTTTTCTCTGGAAATATCTCCCAGACCATCCACCGGTTTTCCCACCACATTCAATACCCGCCCCAAAGAGGCTTCACCCACGGGCATCATGATGGGCGATCCCGTATCTTTTACCGGCATTCCCCGCTGGAGGCCGTCGGTGACATCCATGCCGATACACCGGACCATATTGTCGCCCAGATGCTGAGCCACTTCAATGACCAGGTTGTCTTCTTCATCCCCGATGGTGGGGTTGGTGACGGTCAGGGCGGTGAGAACCGCCGGAAGGTTGCCGGGTGTGAATTCAACGTCAACAACAGCACCCATGACCTGTGCTATTTTACCTATATTTTCAGCCATTTTTTTCTCCTAATAAAGCTGTTTATATACTGTGAGGTATATGGTTTTTTATCCCTTGAGCGCTTCCGCACCACCGACAATATCCATGAGCTCGCCGGTAATTTGAGCCTGACGTGTCTTGTTGAAGATGGTCTGAAGTTCCAGTACCATATCTTCACAGGCCTTGGTGGCATTTTCCATGGCCCGCATCCGTGAGGCATGTTCACTGGTGGAGGTTTGAAGCAGCGCATCATAAATCTGAATAAATACGTTCTTGGGCAGCATTTCTCCCAGCAGAACATCGGATGACGGCTCACAGATATGTTCCGGCAGAAATGTACCGTCCGCATCAGTGGGGGTTTCATTCGCCATATCCGTCAGCGATGGAATAGGCAGAATCTGCTTGATCAGCGGTTCCTGCCGGGCCATGCTTTGAAACTCAGAATAAATGATATAAACTTCGTCCACTTCTCCCATAAGAAAACTGTCAATCAACTGCTGCCCCGGAGTGGATGCCATTGAAAAGTCCATTTTCCCCCCCACCACATCCAGGTATTCCGCTGCAATGGTATAGGGGGATTTTCGCACCCAGTCACGGCCTTTTTTTCCAAAACAGTAGAAAGACACGTCTTTGCCCTGCAGGTCGGATTGTATGTATTTCCGGGCTTTATCAATTAAATTGATGTTAAAACCACCGCACAATCCTCTATCAGATGTACACAGAATCACGACCACTTTTTTGACTTCCTGGGCCGGGACCAGCAACGGGCTGACATCGGAACCCGATTTGCCGGCAATACTGCCCAGCACCTCCGCGAATTTGGAGGCATAGGGCTTGAATCGCTCCATATTGGTCTGACAGCCCCGCAGTCTTGAAGTGGCAACCATTTTCATGGCAGAAGTGATCTGCTTTGTTTTCTTAACGCTGCTGATCTTGGATTTAACTTCTTTGAGTGTTGCCATTATATCTACCTTTCAAGCCTAGTAATTTCAAGTTATTGTAACGATTGTGTTTTCAAGAACCGTTCACATGAACTAAATCGAGTCCTTGAACTCTTCGTCATAGGCTTCTAAGGCTTGCTTGAGTTTGGTTTCAATATCAGAGGTGATCTCTTTTTTCTCTTTCAAGCCCTGGTAGATTTCAGGAAACCGGTTTTCCACAAACGTATAAAGACCTTCTTCATATTTGGAAACCGCTTCTTTGGGATATTTGTCAATATAGCCTTTGGTACCGGCATACAGGGCCGTTACCATTTTTTCCATGGGGAGTGGCTGAAACTGGGGTTGTTTGAGCAGTTCCACCAGTCTTTCTCCACGGGTCAGCTGTCTCTGGGTGGCGGCATCCAGATCGGAACCGAATGCGGCAAACGCTTCCAGTTCACGATACTGGGCCAGATCCAGACGCAGGGTCCCGGCCACCTGTTTCATGGCTTTCACCTGGGCCGCACCACCGACGCGGGATACGGAAAGACCCACGTCGATCGCCGGACGGACACCGGCAAAGAACAGGTCTTTGTCCAGAAAGATCTGGCCGTCGGTAATGGAGATCACGTTGGTGGGAATAAATGCGGACACGTCCCCTTCCTGGGTCTCGATGATGGGCAGTGCGGTCAACGAGCCGGCCCCTTTTTCATCGCTGAGCTTGGCGGAACGTTCCAGCAGACGGGAATGGTTGTAAAAAATATCACCGGGAAACGCTTCACGTCCGGGCGGCCGTCTGAGCAGCAGGGATACCTGGCGGTAGGCCACTGCCTGTTTAGACAGGTCATCATAAATGATCAGGGCATGTTCACCCTTATCCCGGAAATATTCTCCCATGGCGCATCCGGCAAAAGGTGCCAGATACTGCAGGGCGGCAGATTCTGATGCGGATGCCACCACCACAGTGGTGTATTCCATGGCACCATGTTCTTCAAGGGCTGCCACCACCTGGGCCACGGTGGATTTTTTCTGACCGCAGGCCACATAGATGCATTTCATGTCCGTGTCTTTCTGGGCGATGATGGCATCCACCGCAACAGCGGTTTTACCGATCTGACGGTCACCGATGATCAACTCCCGCTGACCCCGGCCCACAGGGGTCATGCCGTCCACAGCCTTGGCCCCGGTATAGCAGGGTTCATGCACCGATTTTCTGGCGATAACTCCGGGAGCCACCAGCTCCATGTTCATCATGACGTCGGAATTGATGGGTCCTTTGCCGTCGATGGGCTCCCCTGTGGTGGTGACCACCCGGCCCAGCATTGCTTCACCCACGGGCACCGAAGCAATCCGGTCGGTTCTTTTAACGACATCCCCTTCTTTGATGAGCTTGTCATCACCTAAGATGGCAATACCCACGTTGTCGGATTCCAGGTTCAGCGCAAGTCCCAAAATGCCACCGGGAAACTCCACCAGTTCCATTGCCTTGACTTTTTCCAACCCGTATACACGGGCAATGCCATCACCGGCAGACAGAACCACACCGGTTTCATTCAGATCAACTTTTGCGTCAAATCCCTTGATCTGATCTTTAATTATCTGGCTTATCTCTTCTGCTTTAATTTCCATTAGACACTCTCACCTTTTTTTAAAGTTTCCCTCATATTGATCAGCTGAGTTTTCACGCTGCCATCCAAAACAAGATCACCGATTTTGGTAACCACGCCGCCGATGAGACTCGGATCCTGTTCCACATTCAACACTATCGTCTTGCCCACTCTTTTGGAAAGGGCATCCCGGATTTTTTCCACAGCGTCTGAAGACAATTGTGTTGCTGAAGTGATACTGGCTTTGACGATCCCTTTGAGTTCATCCGCCAGATTCTTGTAATACGAGGCGATATCTCTTAAAAAAATGATTCTTCCCTTGTCAAACAGCAACTTTAGAAAAGAATTCATGACAACAGACAGGTTTGCCGCCTCCAGAACCGCTTCCAACACTTTCTTCCGGTCGTTCTTGTTGTACAGTGGATTGGTCAGAGCGGCTTCAAAACCTTCCTGTGTATCAAACAAAGATACAACAGCCTCCAGTTCTTCATTATACAGGTCTGCCTGGCCGTTTTCCTGACCGATCAGAATCAATGCTTTGGCATAACGCCTGGATACTGCTAAATTTTTCATTATGCCACCACCTTTTTCAAATAATCGTCCACTAATTTTTCCTGATCTTCAGATGAAATGGCGTTCTGAATTACGTGTTCCGCCTGTTCTACAGCCAGAGCGGAAATTTCCTGCTGGAGCTTGATCCTGGCCGATTTGAACTCCTGTTCGATGGTTCTTTTGGCCATGTCCTCCAGTTTCTCAGCCTGGGCCTCCGCCTGGGCGATAATCCGTTTTTTGGCTTCTTCTCCCTGCTGGATGTAATCTTGGATGATCCGTTTGGATTCCTGATCCAGATCATTGAAACGGGCCTGATATTCGACCAGCTGTTTTTCGGCCTCGGCTTTTTTCTGCTCAAGGTCTTTCAGTTCATCTGCGATCTCTTTTTTCCGGGATGAAAAAAACGCTTTAACCGGTTTTCTCCCAAGAAAAAACAGGGCAATGGCGAGAACGGCAAAGTTCAAGGTCTTCCAGGTATCAATGGCCAACCAGGAATTGTGAACTTCACCATGCCCTGTTGCCGCCCATGACGTGGTAACGGCAAATCCAAGTATCAACGCCGTCATTGCCGATACCTGGATCTGTTTACGTCTCAAGGTGTTTTTTTTCATCATATGGCCCTCCCCAGGATTTTTTCGCCGATGGCTTTGGCAAACACTTCCACCTCTCCCTCCAGAGTTTTGCGGGCCTGCTCAGTCTCATCCGCCACCTGTTTCTTAATCCGGGCAAGATTGGCCTGAGCCTTCTGATTGATCTGGTCGATAATCTCCCGTTCCTGTTTTGATGCCTCTTCCACAAACGCTTCTTTTTCTTTCAAGCCTTTGCTTCTGGCCTGCCGTAACCCGTTCTTGTAAGATTCCTCCTGGGAAACAAGATCCGCAGTGGCTTTTTCAACGCCGGATTCAAGGCCTTGAATCTTTGCTTTTCTTTCCAGGAGCACTTTGCGAATGGGTTTATACAACAGTACATTGAGGACAAAGAGCAGAATCAGGAAATTGATCATCTGATACACCAAAGATATATCAGGAATCACAGTTATCATAAAATTCCCTCCGCCAGTAAATAATTATAAAAAAACCAACTACTTATATCTTACCGGCTGTTTTTACGCAAAAACAGCCTAATTTCCTTATAAAAACGTGACTTCAGTACCATCCGGGTAACCATTTGTCAACATGGAATGAGAAAATATTTCCCATGCAGACAGGTGAATGGCGGTTTTTATTCCGTTATCTGAAACGCCTTTCCGTCAACCGGATCAGCCGGTGTAAAACCGACGCATGCTGATGTTGAGCAATATGCCGAACCCCACCATATTGGTGATCACGGACGACCCTCCGTAAGAGATCAGAGGCAGCGGCATTCCCACCACCGGCATCAGGCCCATGACCATGCCGATATTGATGAACACCTGCCAGAAAACCATGCAGGTGATGCCAAAGGCCAGGATGGACCCGAACAGATTCCGGCAGTTATAAGCGACATTCAATCCCCAGCAGATCAACAGAAAGTACAACACCAGCAGCACCGTGCATCCGGCAAGCCCCCATTCTTCCGCCAGAACGGAAAGAATGAAGTCCGTATGCTGTTCCGGAAGAAATGCCAGCGCATTCTGGG
>CALGAJ010000041.1 GCA_937951975.1 uncultured Desulfotignum sp. | reverse complement strand
GTCTTACCCACTCCCCGGGTTTCGGCCCGGGGAGTTTCAACAAAAGGAATAGACCAATGAAATTCAGAATGGTTAAAAGCCTGGTTTCCCAGGCCCTGAAAATCGCTGATTTTACCGACAACGAGGACACCACCGGGTATATCGATTTTGATACCGACCTGCCCGCAGGCGCCATCCCTCTTGGCTGGCAGGCCAAAGTCACTGAAGGGTTCTCCGGTGACACCACCGCTGTTCTCCAGGTTGGTAAAGACGGGGATGTGGATAAATACTCCGCGAACACGGCCCAGAGCTGTCTGGCTGCCGGTACGGTCGGGTCTTTGGCCCTGGCCGCCGATGCCATGACCGGGTTTGCCACGGCCCAGACCCCGCGCGTCACCGTGACCGGTGGGGCTGATTTCGGATCGATCACCGCAGGTGAAATGACAGTCGAAATGTTCTACATCGAACCCTAATCCATTTTTCCAGGGGGGCCTTGTGCCCCCTTTTGTGAAAGGACAATGACATGCCCGAATTTCTGATGAACCAAAAAACAGGTGTGGTGTTTGTGCGGACCGAAAGACTGGCAGCCAGAAAAGACATGGTCCCGTATGACTATGAGAAAAAGCGGCCGGTATCTGCCGTCAAGGCCATGGACACCCCTCCGCCTCCGCCCGAACCTGAAAACGATCTTGAAGAAGAAAAAGACCGCGCTGCCGGGCTGGTCAAAGAGTGGTTTGGCCGAGAGGTCAGCAAGGTGACCAAAAAGGATCTGGCCGATTATGCCATGGATGAGTTTGGGACCGAGATCGAAGATGACTCCAAGCTGAAAATGGTCCTGGCAATCGAGCAGGCTATGGAATCCCGGGGGGAATAATCCATGTCTATCGCCATATCCACCTTGCTGGATGAACTCGGGCTGGTCCTTCATGACCCAGACAGTGAGGTCTGGACACAGACAACCCGGCTGGCATTTTTAAATGAGGCGATCAATACGATTGCGCTCCTGCGCCCGGATGCAACAGCCAAAACAAGCGAGGTGGCTCTGGTGGCAGATACTCCGAAACAGGAGATCCCTTCTGGCGGGAACCGCCTGCTGTACGTTACCAGAAATGTAAACACCGGCACCCCGATCCGGAAGATCACCCGCGAGGATTTGAACGATATCGCGGTCACATGGGCACCGCAGACGGTTGTCGAAATAGACCATTACATGTTCGATGATGAGAACCCCCGGGGTTTTTATGTTTTCCCGGTTCCTGATTCGGTCTTACCCATTGAAATTGTTTATTCCGATACACCGGCACCCGTGACCGCTGCATCAACCAGTATGGGCATTTCTGATGTCTACCTGGGACCCGTCAAGGATTATGTCCTGGCCAGGTGCTTCCGGATGGAAACCAAGGGCGCGGATTACGGAAAATCAGATTACCACATGCAGCTGTTTTATAACGCCCTTGGAGTCAAGCTCCAGAATGAAGGGATATTAAGAGCGGTACAGGGGGAATAGTAGATGGACCGGTTTATTCAATATGTTTTGCCGTATGTGCCCGGATGCCCGAAAGCCCTGATCAAAACTCATGTGCTTTTGGCTGCCAACGAATTTTGCCGCAAATCATTTGTATGGCAGGAAACAATCACCGAGACAATCGCCAGTGCCACGGATGAAGTGTACGCAGCCCCGTACATCAGCGGCGCGGATGTGGTCGATGTCAATGTCAAGGTGAATGACCGGGCTGTCAACAATTATGAATTTTCCGCCGTATCGGTCGTGTTTGAAAGCGACCTGGCCGCCGGGGATGAAGTTGAAATCACCCTGTACCTGGCCCCGGCCAGGTATGCCACCTCGCTCCCTGACCTGCTTTATAATGACTGGCTGGAAGGTGTGGCCGCCGGAGCCCGGGCAGCGATAATGCGGATGCCAGGCAAAGACTGGCACAATCCCCAACTCTATATGATAGAGCAGAAGACGTTCGCCCATCAGATCGGCCAGGCCAGGATCAAAGGGGAACGGAAAAACCTGCAAACCCATAACAGGATACAGCCAAGACCATGGGTGTGATCGATTTAACCACATTTAAGGGTGAGATCCCGAAGCTGTCCGCAAAGCTTTTGCCGGAAGGCAATGCCGACACGGCGCTGAACTGTGGCCTTGAATCCGGGAACCTCAAACCCATGGCCGGGGTGACGACCGGGATAGAGCCCATGGCGGAGGATATCCAGACCATTCACAAAAGAGGGGCGGAGTTTTTGGCGTTCGCAGGTATTGTGAATGTTGCCCGCTCGTTTGTTTCGGCTTCAAACCGGCTAATTTACACAGGCAGCGGGTATCCGAAGGAGTATGACGGGTCCAGCCATATCCGGCTGGGAATTGCAGCCCCAACCAACGCCCTGACGATTCACCTGACAGGCACCCCTGTCGAGGGCGATACAATCCGGTCCGTATCGTATGTCTATACCCGGGTGAGCAAACGGTCTGACGGGTCGGACGTTGAATCGGCACCGTCTGCACCGACAGGGGTTACGGATATATATTCAAGCCAGTCCGTGGCGGTATCCGGGTTTACCACAAGCGGCATGCCAACCGGCACAGCGGTGTCGCATTACAGACTCTACCGGTTGACTTCCGGGTTGGCAGGCGCTGAGTATCAGTTTGTCAAAGAAATTACCACTTCCGAAGGGGTGGGTGAGGTATCGGATGCTGTCCCGGATTCGGATCTGGGCGAAGTGCTCCCAACAACCGAATGGACAGCGCCCCCGGAAACACTGTCCGGCCTGGTGGCCACTTCCCACGGCATGATGTATGGATTTGTCGGAAACAGGATCTATCCGTCAGAAGTGTTTATACCGTATGCGTACCCTGAAGCATACGCCATGACAGTGGAGTCTGATATCGTTGCAATCGGGTACACCGGAAGCATGGTGGTGGTATTGACGAAAACGGTCCCGTATCTGCTTTACGGCCAGTCTCCGGAAAACCTGGAATTAAAACGCCTGGGCCACGCGCAACCGTGTGTTTCGGCCCGATCCGTTGTGAATGTCCCTGGCGGGGTTATTTACGCGGCCCCGGACGGCTTATTCATGGTCAACGAATCAGGCCAGGGTTCGCTTCTTACCAAAGACCTGTTCACCCGGGAACAATGGGCAGCAAAAACCCCGGCCAATGCCATCGGGTTTTATTTCGATGAATCGTACCTGTGTTTTTTCAATGGCACCAACGACGGGTTTCAGATCAACCTGGAGACAGGCATCTACAGCGTCTATGAAACGTCACAGAACATTTACGGCGGGATGTATTCGCCGGAAGATGACAAACTGTACCTGATCCAGACAGACGGCGCGGCCAGGGAGGTCGTTTCGTGGCGGACCGGTGCTGGTATCAGCTATTCGTGGAAATCAAAAATCTTCTCATTTCCATATTACATGGCGATGACCGCCGGAATGGTTCAGGGCTCTTTCGGTAGCTTATCGATTACGCTTTATGTGGACGGGGTTGCGCAAGATCCTGTTACGGTTTCTTCTGATGATGTTTTCCGGTTCTCGCCGGTGTTGGGCCAGGAATTCCAGGTGCTGCTGAACGGCACCTCACATGTGGACCGTGTTAAAATCGGCCAGTCAGCCGCAGAGGTGATGAATGTCCAATGATCCTGTCATAACCAATGTGCCGGGCTCTGTCCCGCCTGATCAGGCATCGTTCTTTCTATCCGTTAAAAGGTCGATTGAATACCTGATGGGACAAACCAGGAACACGGACCAGACGCGGGCAGTGCGCGTTTATGAGCTGGGTGATTTGTTCCAGAAATTTTCTGCCGAAGAAAAGGCCGGGGACATATCGCAGTCCCAGGAAGTCCCGTACCCACCATCAAATCTGGTTGTGGACCCGACGGCCCCGTTTGTCCACAAACTCACATGGGACAACCCGATAGACCCGCTTGTTTCCCATATCGAGATATGGGCAGCTGTCAACTCACAAAGCAGGGACGAATCAACCCTGGTTGGTATTGTCACGGTCACGGAAGACACCCGGGGAGAACAAGGGCTGTTCCTTCACGGTGGCATCATCGTCACAGCTGATTACACATACTGGATACGGTCCGTAAGCTATGCCGGCGTAAACTCTGTCTGGTGCCCGCCTGATGTCCAGGGCGGTTATGTGGTCCAAGGTGAGGCTTCGGTCCAGGAGGC
>CALGAJ010000040.1 GCA_937951975.1 uncultured Desulfotignum sp. | reverse complement strand
GAGTAGCTGATTCGTAATCAGCAAGTCAGCAGTTCGAGTCTGCTCGCCGGCTCCACCCCTCTTCCTTGCAAAAATCCTGAAAAACCTGACTGACTCACCGGCATTATTTTTTGAAACTTGACTTATACCACATTGTGGTAATTTTATTAAGATCACTCCAATTGAGCACCCGTCATCTATAAAATCGCCGGGCGGTGTTTCAAAAGGCCATTTTAAGCGGGGGGATGGCGCATGTACGAAAATCATGACATAGATCCCATAAAAAGGAGTATTTCTCTAAAACGCCTTTTCCATAAAAAAAACACCGCTGATGACAAGCGTTCCTCCGGCGTGGATGTGCTGCCCTCACGATTCGCAGAAAAAATCAGCACCCCGGCACAGGCCCTTTCCGTGATCAGACCCGGAAACCGGGTGTTTGTCGGAACCGGTTGCGCCGCGCCGGCCACTTTGCTCCAGGCCCTGGAACATCTGGAGCAGAACCTGAAAGATGTCAAACTCTATCATTTTTTTACGCAGGGGGCGGTCTCATACAAAAACGGCATGCCCGAAACCCGGTTTCAGCATCAATGCTTTTATGTGAATTCCGATATGGCGGAACTGATCAGGCAGGGCCACGCAGACTATATCCCCATCCCCGTGGCCCGGATTCCAAAGCTGATGAAAACCGGCGGATTTCCCGTTGATATCGCTTTGATTCAGGTGTCCATGCCCGATCCATACGGGTATGTCAGCCTCGGCATCTCCTGTGATATCACCCATGCGGCCGTTCAGAAGGCCTCTTTTGTGATCGCGGAATTGAACCCGGGCATGCCCCGGACCTCCGGAGAAACATCTCTGCACATCGGCCGCATCGACAGAGCCATCATCGTCCACCGCCCGGTGAGCGAACATGGTTTTCCAGATGTGGATGATTCCATTGCCCGTCCGATTGCAGGTTATATCTCCAGAATCATTGAAGACGGGTCCACACTTCAGATCGGCCTGGGAGAAATTCCCAATGCGGCAATAAAATTTCTTTCCGGCCGAAAAAACCTGGGCATTCATTCAGATGTCATCACCGATTCAATTATCGGCCTGATCGACAGCGGCATGATCAACGGAAAGGAAAAAACGATCCATAAAGGCCTGGTGGTGGCCAGTTTTTGTTTAGGAAGCCACCGGCTCTATACCCGGTTACACAACAATCCGTTGTTTTCATTTCATCCCATGGAATATGTGTGTGATCCATCCATTCTGGCTCAAAACAGCAGGCTGGTATCCATTACCCAGGCCCAGGCGGTGGATCTGATGGGACAGGTCTGTTCCGATCAGTTTAACGGAGATCTGACCGGCGGGATATCCGCCCAGCCGGATTTCATTCGCGGCGCCGGGTTATCTCCCCAGGGGCGGGCGATCATCTGTCTGACTTCCACCACAGACAACGGCAGAGTCTCCAGGATCCGGCCCTTCTTCAATCAGGGGGAAAGGGTTACCATACCGGGTTCGGATGTCCATTATGTGGTGACCGAATGCGGTGCCGCCTATCTGTTCGGCAAATCCATCAGAGAAAAAGCGCTTGCTTTGATTGAAGTCGCCCATCCCCTGTTCAGGCCCTGGCTTCTGGAGGAAGCCCGGCGGCGGGGATATCTCAGACAGGATCAGGATTTAAAATGCAAAAGTGACGGGGCGTTGGAATGCCGTTATCCCCAGAATGAAGACCGGGAAATCATCCTGAAAGATCAGATCCGTATCGTTGTCCGGCCGGCAAAAGCCAGCGATGTGACCGGGCTTCAGGATCTTTTCTACAAACTGCCCCCCGAAGATGTCTATACCCGGTTTTTCCGTCCCCTGAAACAGTTCCCGATGTCGGAAGCCGAATATTTCTGCAATGTTGATTATGAAAAAGAAATGGCATTGATCGCTGCGGTGGGTGACCATGACCAGGAGCAGATCATCGGCAGTTCGTTTTATGTGGTGGACCCGGCCACAAATATGGCTGAAGTGGCATACATGATTTTACACGAATGGCAGGGCCGGGG
>CALGAJ010000039.1 GCA_937951975.1 uncultured Desulfotignum sp. | reverse complement strand
CGGGTCACCCTTCCCTTTGCACTGCGCTATGTGTTCTTTTTCGTGTCTTTCTGGGATATTGAAACAGACTGGTATATCATTAATTTCACGTATTAACCGCTTTCCATTCACCCATGACAAACGCTTCAGAACAGGCCGGGCAAAAAAAATCCAGGCGTAAAAAAGAATTTGTTTTCATTTTTATAATTCTGGCTGCTGTAGCCGTTCTCACTCTGGTTGAAACCAGCATCACCTCACTGGGTTCTGAAATCTCTTTATCCAGCACCGTGGTGATGTTCATTCTCATCAACATTAATTTGCTGCTGCTGTTGACCCTGTTTCTCCTGGTATTCCGGAACCTGGCTAAGCTGTATTATGAAAAGAAAAAAAACGTCTTTGGCTCCAAACTCAAAACCCGCCTGGTGACCTCCTTTGTCATTCTCGCTCTGGTTCCCACCACGGTGTTGTTTTTCTTTTCCATCCAGTTCATTTCCAACTCCATTGCCTTCTGGTTCAACGCCCCGGTGGAACAGACCTTGAAAAGCTCGCTGGACGTGGGTCAGCAGCTGTATGCCTATATCGAGGAAAAAGACACGTTTTTTGCCAAACGGGCCGCTTTTCAGATCGATTCCAGAAAATTGCTGAAAAAAGAAAATCATGATGATTTAGGGCGGTATGTCCAGGTGGTTCAGCGGGCATTCAACCGGCATGCCGTAGAAATCTATACCCCGGATGCCAAGCGGGTCTGCCTGTCTTTGGCCAATGAGCTGGAACATCTGTATTTCGGGATTCTCACCACATCTGAACTCAAAAAAATTCCGCCGGACCGGGTCAGCACCACGATTTATCAGACCTTTGACCAGGGAGAATTTTTACGCACCATCTCCACGATTCCCTTTGATGCCCCCTTGGACAAATCCCAGGGCTTCATTGTGGTCACCACGCTGATTTCCAAAGATCTGTCTGAAGACCTGATCGCCATTCTCAACGGCATGGAGGAATATCATCAGCTGAAACTGACCAAAAGACCGGCCCAGATGTCCTACTACATCGCATTGTCCATTGTGGCCCTGCTGGTCATTTTCTGCGCCATCTGGTTCGGGTTTCAGCTGGCCAAATCCATCACGGTTCCCATTATGAAATTCGCCGAAGGGACCCGCCGGGTCACCGCAGGAGATCTGAGCTACAAAATTGACTTTCAAACCGATGATGAACTCGGCACCCTGATCAAATCGTTCAATTCCATGACCACCCAGCTGGCCGCCGGCAGGGAACAGATCGCACTTTCCCGGGAAATGCTCAGGCAGCAGAATGCGGAACTGGAAAAGAGCCGGCAGTATATGGAAATCGTTTTAAAAAACATTTCCGCCGGTGTCATTTCCATCGACAGCACCGGTGTCATCACCACCATCAACAAAGCAGCGGAATCCATGCTGGCCATCAAAGGCAAACACATTACGGGGCGCAATTTCAGGCAGGTGCTCACTGGAGAATATCTTCTCATGGCGGAAAAACTGTATGAACAAAGCACCGCCACCCGTCAGCAGTATATCCAGATACCGGTTTCCGCCGCCATCTCCGGGACGCCCAAGCATTTTTCCTTGTACTACAGTATTCTGAAAGACGATACCGGAAAAAATATCGGGGCGGTTCTGGTATTCGATGATGTGACGGAACTGGAAAAAGCCCAGCGCATGGCCGCATGGCGGGAAGTGGCCCGGCGCATCGCCCATGAAGTGAAAAATCCGCTGACCCCCATCAAGCTGTCCGCCCAGCGGCTCAAACGCAGATACAGCAAAGAGATCAATGATGAGGTCTTTGACAGTTGTGCCGATACCATTGTGACCCATGTGGATCTGATCCGGAACCTGGTCAACCAGTTTTCCACCTTTGCCAAATTTCCGGATGTGAATTTCACCCGGACAAGGATCGAAACCATTATTACGGAAACCATTGATCTGTACAGGGAAGGGCTGGAAAATGTCACCATCGTTCCCCGGTTCGATGACAATCTGCCTGCTTTGAAACTGGATCATCAGCACATGAAACAGGCATTCATCAACCTGATCGACAATGCCGTATCCGCCATGAACAAACAGGGGACCATTGTCATTGATACTTCTTTTGACCCGATCTTGAAAATGGTCCGGATCGAAATTGCAGACACCGGCAAAGGGATTACCGATATGGAGAAAACCAAAATGTTTGAACCCTATTTTTCCACCAAAAAATCCGGCATGGGCTTAGGTCTTGCCATTGTCAATTCCATTATTTCAGACCATAATGGGGTGATCCGGGTTCAGGACAACCAGCCCACAGGCGCAAAATTTATCATTGAACTGCCTTTGGCCTGAATGACAATGGTAACACACCGGACCATAACGGCATTTAAACATAAAGAAAGGAGCTCTATATCATGTATCCGGCTGTTCTGATCGTTGATGACGAAATCACTATCATCGAATCCCTGTCAGGGATCCTGTCCGATGACGGGTTTGAGGTCATCCATGCCTTTAACGGATATGAGGCCTTGAAAAAAATCGAAACCCAGTCACCGGATATCGTGCTGCTCGATATCTGGATGCCGGGGATGGACGGCATTGAAACCCTGCGGGAGATCAAACAGAAATTTCCCAATATCCCGGTGGTGATGATTACCGGCCACGGTTCCATTGAATCCGCGGTGGAAGCCACCAAGTCCGGGGCCTATGATTTTCTGGAAAAACCGTTGTCCATCGACAAGGTCATGGTCGCCATCAACAATGCCTTGAATTTCAGAAAACTGGAAGAAGAAAACCTGTATCTGCGGAAAAAAAATATCGAAAAAAATTCAATTACCGGCACCAGTCCGGCGGTTCAAACGCTGTACCAGGAAATCATGGCTGCCGCGCCCACGGACGCGGCCATCCTGATCACCGGTGAAAACGGTACCGGCAAGGAAATGGTGGCCCGGACCCTTCACCAGTTCAGCCGGCGGCCGGAAGAGCCTTTTATCATCATCAATTGTGCCGCTATCCCGGAAGAAACCCTTGACAGTGAGCTGTTCGGCCACGAAAAAGGGGCGTTAGGCCATGCCGCTTCCAAAAATATGGGAAAATTCGAACTGGCCGCCCGCGGCACCCTGTTCCTGGACGAAATCGGTGACATGAACATCCACACCCAGGCAAAAATCCTGCGGGCGCTGGAATCCAAAACCTTTCAACGCATCGGCAGCAGCCGGATCATTCATATGGACGTCCGGATCATCGCATCCACCAACAAGGATCTCACTGCGGAAATTGAAACCGGTCGTTTCAGGCAGGATCTGTATTTCCGGTTGAATGTCATCCCCATCCATGTGCCGCCTTTGCGGGAAAGAAAACAGGATATCCCCATGCTGGTGGACACCTTTCTGGAAAAACTGGCCGGGCAATCCGCAACACCCAAAAAAACCATGTCAAAGCCGGCCCTGGATCTGCTGTCCCGTTATGCCTGGCCGGGGAATGTCCGGGAACTGAAAAATCTGATGGAACGGCTGTCCATCATGGTTCATGAAGACCACATCGATGTGACACACCTGCCCCACCCATACCATTCCAATGATATGGCCGATGCTGAAAACGGTCCTGGTGAGCTGTTTGCCCTGGACAATCTGGAACAGGCCCGAACCGCTTTTGAAAAAGAATATGTCCGGCACAAAGTGGCCCAGGTGGATGGGGATATTACCCTGGCCGCCAAAACCCTGGGCACCAGCACCCGTTATATCAAGAAAAAACTGAGCTGATTCATTTTTATCATGAGAATTATCAGCGGCACTTGCCGAGGCAGAAAACTCACCCCGCTTAAAGGCATGGATATCCGTCCCACGTCCGACCGGATCAGGGAAACTCTGTTCAATATCTTAGGTCCGCGAGTCAAAAATGCCCAGGTGCTGGATCTGTTTGCCGGCACCGGGGCCCTGGGACTGGAGGCGTTGAGCCGGGGAGCGGCGCATGCGGTTTTTCTGGACCGGTCCGACATCGCCTGCCAGACGATCCGGCAAAATATCGATCGATGCGGATTTTTGGAACAGACCACCGTGATCCGGCAGGATCTGTTTTCCCTCCGGCTCCCTGCCGCCATTGTCAGCCGGCAATTTGACCTGATTTTTCTGGACCCGCCCTATGACAATGGTTATGTTATCCAAATCCTTGAACAGAAAAATCCGGCGGCACTGCTGTCTGAAAACGGGATGATCGTTGCCGAACACGCCGCCGATGAAATCCTGCCGTCTTCCCTGAACGGGCTTGACATTTTCCGGCAAAAAAAATACTCAAGAACCACGATTTCATTTTTAACCAGAACCCAGGATATTGCATGAAAAAAAAACGGCTTCCCCAAAACAGAATCGCCATTTATCCCGGATCCTTTGATCCTTTGACCAATGGGCACATGGATGTGATCCAGCGGGCCTTAGAAATTTTTGATGAAGTGATCGTGGCCATCCTCAGGAACCCCACCAAAAAATACCTGTTTTCCATTGAAGAGCGCCTGGAAATGATGCAGCAGAGTTTTAACGGCAACGAGGCGTTGAAAGTGGATGCCTTTGACGGGCTGCTGGTGGACTATGCCAGAATGAAACATGCCGTGGCGATCATCCGGGGAATGCGGGCCATCTCGGATTTTGAAAATGAATTCCAGATGGCGTTGATGAACCGAAAACTGCACAAAGATGTGCAGTCCGTATTTCTGATGACCGGATTCCGATGGATTTTCACCTCTTCTTCCATTATCAAGGAAGCAGCCCAGTTCGGGGCCGATGTTTCCGATATGGTCCCGGAACCGGTCCGAATCAAACTTCTGGAAAAATTTCCCAAAAAAGAACCCCATCCCGGACAATTCATTGAAAATAAGGATCCCCGATAGTTCATGGATCTCTGGCAGCTTAAAATATTTGTCACTGTGGTCAATGAACAAAGCTTTTCAAAAGCGTCCGACATCATCCACCTGTCTCAACCCACGGTGTCCAGCCACATCAAGGAACTGGAAAAGTATTTTCAATGCCGGCTTCTGGACCGGCTGGGAAAAAAAACTGAACCCACCCGGGCCGGCTGGATTCTGTTTGAGCATGCCCGGAAAATGCTGGCTCTCAAAGACACCACGGAATCCGCTTTACAGGATTTTATCGGGTGCACCAAAGGTCCTTTGATTATCGGCGGCAGCACCATCCCGGCCGGATATGTGCTTCCCGGACTGATGGGCCCTTTTTTCAAAGCGTATCCGGATGTATCGATCCACCTTGTCAGCGGCGATACCCTTCAAATTATCAACGATGTTAAAAACGGCCGGGTGGATTTAGGTGTGGTGGGGGCCCGGACCCCGGATACAGCCATTGTTCAGGAAACGCTTCTGGCGGACGAAATGAAACTCATCATACCGGCGGATCATTCATGGGCACACCGGTCTTCGATCGATTTTTCTGAACTGATTGAGCAACCTTTCATCGCCAGGGAACCCGGATCCGGCACCTGGCAATCCATCTGTAAAACCATCACCGACGCGGGGCTGGATCCCAAACAACTGAACGTCAAAATGACCATGGGATCCAGCGTCTCCGTCATTCAGGGCATTCTCAACCGGCTGGGCATCTCCATTCTTTCCACGGCAGCCGTAGCAGATGAAATTGCTTCAGGGCGACTGGCGGCACTTTCAGTAAACGGCCTGGCACTGAACCGGTTTTTCTACCTGACTCTGGCAAAAAATCGGACCCGTTCTCCTGTCTGCCGGAAATTCATTATTTTTGCCAAACAAAGTTTAGCAAAAACCTGATCCAGATGAAATAACGTTGGAAATTCCCTTGGGAAAAACGTCATTGACAACCCTTTATTTTTCTGAGAAGCTTTTCTGCGACATGTTTTGGTTGGATGACGGTCGGAACTCAATCTTTTAGACACAGGACTACGCCATGATAATAGGTTTGGATGTTGGCGGCACTCACACATATGCGGTTCTTTTAAGCAACAAGGGTGTTGAAAAAAGTGTCAGGGTTACCACAGACCATGAGGATCTTTTCAGCACGGTTCTTTCAGGGTTCACTCAGCTGCTTGAATCCGTAGATCCCGCTCAAATCGAACGCGCGGTCATTTCCACCACCTTGACCACCAATGCCATTATCCAGCAGACCATGGCGCCGGTAGGCATGATTGTGTCGGCCGGTCCCGGCATTGATCCGGAATTCTTCCGAACCGGAGATCATTATTATGCCGTATCCGGCTCCATCAACCACCGGGGACGAGAAAAAGCCCCGGTCAATGAGATGCAGATTCAGGACATCGCCAAAAAAATGGTGGATGACGGTATCCAGTATGTCGGCGTGGTCAGCAAATTCTGTGTCAGGAATCCGTCCCATGAAATTCTGATTAAGCGGATTCTCAACAAATATTTCAAAAAAATCTTTTTAGGTCATCATGTATCCGGCAACCTGAACTTTCCCCGGCGAATCGCCACCACCCATCTGAATGCTGCGGTATTTTCACTTCATAAATCATTTTTCGAGGCTGTGAAAAAAAGTCTGGTGGAAAAAGGGTTGACCGTGCCCATCCGGATTTTAAAAGCGGACGGCGGCACCATGAGCCTGGAAACATCCATGAACTTTCCCGGACAAACCGTGCTGTCCGGCCCGGCCGCGAGCATCATGGGCGCTATTCCCTATGCTCCGGAAGGACAGGATGCCATTGTGCTGGATATCGGCGGTACCACCACGGACATTGCGTTTCTGGTGGACAAAGCCCCGTTGCTTGAACCGGTAGGGATTCAAAGGGGCAGTTACAAAAGCCTGATCCGGTCTCTGCGCACCGATTCCAAAGGGATCGGCGGCGACAGTGTCCTGCGTGTCAAGGACGGTAACCTGACCATCGGCCCGGATCGGCAGGGACCGGCCATGGCCTTCGGAGGGCCCTTGCCCACACCCACGGATGCCATGATCGTGCTGAACGTCATGGATACCGGGAACCGGGAAAAGGCGGTCGCCGGAATTGAAACCATTGCCCGGCAACTGGGTCTTTCGATTGAAGACGCGGCTGAAAAGGTGTTTAAAACCTGCTGTACCATCATATTGAAAAAAACCTTTGTAATGATCGATCAGATCAATTCCCAGCCCGTGTATACGGTGCACGATTTTCTGGAAGGATATAAACTGAGTCCCCAGAAAATACTGGTTTTAGGGGGACCGGCCCCGTTTTTTGCCCAGAAAATCGAAGATCTTTACCAGATCGACACCCTGGCGGTTCCCAACTCACCTGTGGCTAATGCCGTGGGTGCGGCCCTGGCCCGGACCACCTGTGAAGTTTCCTTATACGCGGACACGGAACAGGGCATTGTCACGGCCCATGAAGAAGACTTTGCCGAGCCCATCTCCAAAACCTTTTCAGAAGATGACCTCATGGAAACCGCCTATACCCTGCTCCGGGAAAAAGCCATCAATGCCGGCGCCGATCCTGAAAATCTGGAAGAGGTGGAAGTGGTGGAATTTCAGAAATTCAATATCATCCGGAATTTTTCACCCCGGGGAAAGATCTTCCGCACCAAAATGCAACTCAAACCCGGCCTGATCAAAGGCTATGAAACGGTGTTACATTGAAGAGGGATTCCATGTTAAAAGCTTTGCATAAAACCGGACTGGTATTTTTCCCCGCCTTTGACTGGGCCATCGACCCCACCCACCCGGAACGGGAAGAGCGATTGT
Organism: uncultured Desulfotignum sp.; assembly: GCA_937951975.1. Taxonomy (GTDB): domain Bacteria; phylum Desulfobacterota; class Desulfobacteria; order Desulfobacterales; family Desulfobacteraceae; genus Desulfotignum. Next base: position 3,427 of record CALGAJ010000039.1, on the reverse strand, counting down.
TATACACCCAGGATCAGGTCACCGAAGAAGGCATCTTTGATATTCCTGGAATCATTGAATACAAACCCATGCTGGCCACGGCCGAAGATATCCGGCGGGCCCAGTTCTGCGTACCGGATGAAGCGTCCATCACCACGGAATCCCATCTCATCAGTGCCGGCGGGGCCAAGGTGATTGCCGATGCCGTCATGAACAAGGAAATCCAGAACGGATTCGCCCTGATCCGGCCTCCGGGACATCATTCCATGCGGGTCTCCCATGGGGGCCGGGGGTTCTGTCATATCAACATCGAAGCCATCATGGTGGAATACATCCGAAGCCGCTACGGCGTCAAACGCATTGCCATCGTGGATACCGACTGCCATCACGGGGACGGTACGGACAACATTTACTGGCATGATCCGGATGTGCTGTTCCTCTCCCTGCACCAGGACGGCCGGACCATGTTTCCGGGCACCGGATTTCCCGGAGAACTGGGCGGTCCCAATGCCAAGGGCAGCAACCTGAACATTCCTCTGCCGCCGGGCACCTCCACCGAAGGGTATCTGTATGTGATCAATCACTGCGTACTGCCGGTGCTGGAAGAGTTCAAACCCGATCTGGTGATCAACTCGGCAGGTCAGGACAACCATTACACGGATCCCTTGACCAACATGAACTTCTGCGCCCAGGGGTATGCCGAACTCACCACCCTGCTCAAACCCGATATTGCCGTGCTGGAAGGCGGTTATGCCATTGAAGGCGCGCTGCCCTATGTCAATCTGGGCATCATCCTGGCCATGGCCGGCATTGACTATGCCGGTGTGGTGGAACCGGACTACAATCCTGAAAAACTCAAGCAGTCCGTGAGCATCACCGATAAAATCAAGAAAACCACGAAACAGATCAATACCTACTGGTCCCAGCGGTTTCAGATGCGTGAAGATGCAGGGAAACCCGGAGAGATCCAGATCCGCCACAAAGAGATCTTTTATGATACCGACAATATCTTCGAACGCCAGAAAGAACGGATCCGGATCTGCAAAGACTGCGGCGGATGTTTTGAAATCGACTCCCAGGCCACGCCCGGGTTTCACATTTTAGGGGTCCACATTCCCATCAATGCCTGCCCGGCCTGCATCGAAAAAGGCTATGAACTGTTTGATGCGGCATCCAGAGAAAAATATGACCATGTGTTTCTGATGGACCGGCCCAAAGACGCTTACCACCGGAAAAACTGACACCTTAGGCACCATGCCCTCATTCCATCATGCCCGGGCCCTTGACGTCCGGGCCCGGGTGATCCGGCTCATCCGCGAGTTTTTTTGCGCGCATCGTTATCTGGAAGTGGAAACACCGGTCCGGAGCCCGGCCGTTATTCCCGAAGCCCATATCGATTTGATCCTGTCAGGGGACCATTTTCTGATGGCCTCCCCGGAGCTGTATATGAAACGGCTTCTGGCCAGGGGATATTCACACATTTTCCAGATCTGCAAATGTTTCAGAAAAAACGAGCGGGGCCGGTTTCACCTGCCCGAGATGACCCTGCTGGAATGGTACGGGGCCGGGGATACCTATCTGGATCTCATGGACCAGTGCCAGTCTCTGGTACGTCATATCGCCCGGGGCATGAACATGAAAGACCGGCTGTGCTACCAGGGCCGTACATTGGATCTGACCCGGCCGTTTGAGCGGCTCACCGTGCACCGGGCATTTGAAATCCATGCCGGTGTCTCCTGTGACCGGGCTTTGGCCGACGGCCGGTTCGATGACATCATGGGATTTGTGATCGAACCCTGCCTGGGTCAAAACCAGCCGGCTTTTCTCATGGATTATCCCAGATCCCTGGCCAGCCTGGCAGCCCTGCACCCGGACAATCCCGGCCTGGCCCAAAGATGCGAATTCTACATGGCCGGTATTGAACTGGCCAACGGGTTTACGGAACTGACTGATGCCGATGCGCAGCGGCAGCGGTTTGAAGCTGAAAACCGGATCCGGCAGGACTTTGGCATGCCGCCTTTGCCGATGCCGGAACGATTTCTGTCCGAACTGGAAGCAATGCCTGCCTGTGCGGGAATTGCCCTGGGCGTGGACCGCCTGGTGATGCTGTTCGCCGATGCCCCGTCCATCGACCAGGCAGTGGCGTTTACCCCCGAATCCTGCTGACCAGGACCGTTTTACGATGATGTTGTCTTTGCCTCCTGGGCCCGCACAAAACCATACATGATGCCGCAGCCCGCAAGAAACAGGACCACAGCCCATCCCGCCTGACCGTCCATGGCCGGCACCACATTGACATTGGTGTATACGGCCACGTTTTCCAGCAGGGTCACGGTGTTGTTTTCCCGGACATACTGGGTTTCCAGCACCGCCACCTGCTTGAACGGCCACAATGCCCACAAGGATCCCAGCATCAGCCCCAGCAGAAACGCCATGGTGGCATCATAAAAACGTCTGAGCACAAAACTGATCACCCGTGCAAACAAAAGCCCGCCCGCCAGAATGCCCATACCGAAACATCCCAGATACAGGATGGCCTCCACACGGAAAAACGGCAGGGCCGATATGGCGGACAACACATCATAATAGGCCCCCATCAGGATCAGGACCAGAGACCCGCTGATGCCGGGCAGGACCATGGCGGAAACGGAAACCGCCCCGCACAGGGCCGCATACAGATACTCGGCACCGGCCCCCGGCAATACCGGCGGTGCGGCCCCGTTGTCTTCCGACCCGTTTGTTTGTACGCGTGTCTGGGTTTCATAAATCGCCTGGTAAAAAGCGGACTTATGTTTCATCCGGTCATAGGGATTGACCTGAACATACACCATCACTGTCAGGGCCGCGCCCAAACAGGCAAACCCGAACAAATGGATTCTGAACCGCGGGATCAGCCGGATGGGAATCAGGATCGACACCAGGATCAGGCCGAAAAAAAACGCATAGGTCAAAGAAAAACAATGGGTCAGTAAATGTTTCATCACGGTGGAAAGCCCGACAATGGCAATGACAGCGCCGGCAATCAGCTTGAACAGAAAGGCAAAATCATTTTCTTTACAAAACAAGGTAACAGCCCCGAGTGTGTGTTTCTGCACAGGATGCCGGATCCACCGGCCGGCCAGGCCGGCGGCCTGCACCAGCAACGGCCGGGAGATGCAGTTGATGATGTTGAATACCCGTTCGTAAATATTGAAAATCAGCAGAAACGTGCCCCCGGAAACCCCGGGGATGATATTGGCGGCCCCTAGGCAGACCCCCATGAGCAGATCTTTGAAATTATTCATTCCAACCGTGCTGGCCGATGAGTTTGACAAACCGGCATCCCCCCAGGTTCTCCTGGTGAAATCCGGTATCGGTTCGGGTGATTTTGATCAGATCCTGGGTAAAACGCCCGCCCACGGGCATGACCAGGCGTCCGCCCGGGGCCAGCTGTTCCACCAGGGGCGGC
>CALGAJ010000038.1 GCA_937951975.1 uncultured Desulfotignum sp. | reverse complement strand
CAAGCTGACCAAGCCGCCGTGATCACCCGCAATCACCCGGAAGGCATCAAAGGTGCCCAGGCCACGGCCCTTGCCGTGTTTCTGGCCAGGACCGGCCATGACAAGGATACCATCCGGCAGCGGATCATGCAGGATTTCGGTTATGATCTGACCCGCACCATTGATGACATCCGGCCGGAATACACCTTTGACATCTCCTGCCGGGGGACCGTTCCCGAGGCAATGATTGCTTTCCTGGATGCCGATTCCTGGGAGAACACCATACGCAACGCCGTCTCCTTAGGCGGCGACAGCGACACCCTGGCCTGCATCGCCGGGGGGATTGCCGAAGCATTCTACGGGCAAATCGCGCCGGATATTCGCCGCCAGGTGGCGCTGATTCTGCCTCCGGATCTGTGGAAGGTGACAGCGGCTTTCTGCGCCAGATACCTTTAAACCACCTGATTTTGCGAATCGCTCTTTTTCGCCAAGACCTCACCCGTGGATTTTAGACTTTTTTTTCCCCCCGGGAATGTGATAAGACTCCTGTGAGAAAAACCGTCACACATACCCTGGAGGCACACATGACACACTCTTCTGACAGTGTTCTGGTTTTAGGGGGAGGCATTGCCGGCATGGCGGCCGCCCAGACACTGGGGGACAGCAATATTCAGGTGCACCTGGCAGAAACGGCCGACCGGCTGGGAGGACACGCCGCAACCTGGGCCTGCATGGCCACGGATGAATGCCGGCAGTGCGGGGCCTGCCTGGCCGATGACATGGTTCACCAGACCGGGTGTCACTCAAATATTTCCGTGCATCTGAACACCACCCTGGACCGGCTGGAGAAAACCAAAGACGGATTCACCGCCCACCTGACATCCGGGGAGACAGTGACCCCTGCCCGGATCATTCTGGCCACCGGATTCACCCCGTTCGATCCCTCTGCTCTGTCCGGCCTTCAATTCGGCCGACACGACAAAGTCATCACCACGGCCCGGCTGAACCAGATGCTCAAAGCGGAAACCCTGGCTGGTTTTCTGGGGAACGCCCCGCAGCCGGAAATCGCCTTTATCCAGTGTGTCGGCTCCAGAAACCGGACACTGGACCGGGATTTCTGCTCCCAGGTCTGCTGTAAAATTTCCCTGCGCCATTCGGACAAACTGCTGCATCTGCTGCCGGATGCAGACATCACCCTGTTTCACATGGACTTGCAGACCATCGGCAAGGAGACCCGTTGCCTGGCAGCAGATCTGTCCACCCGGATAACCCTGGCCCAGGGAGTTCCCGCGGAAATCCTCACCGATCCGGACACAAGCCGGCTGCGGGTCATTGTAGAAGATCCGGATACAGGCGCCAGAGTCGCGAAAACCTTTGATCTGGTGGTTCTGTCCATCGGCATGTCCCCATCTGAAGAACTGAACCGGATGGCCGGTCAATTGGATGTCCGTCCGAACCTTTGGGGATTTTTCAATACCCCGGATGCCGCCCTGGCCGACGGCATCCATGTGGCCGGCTGCGCCGCCGGTCCCAAAGATATCCTGGGGTCCCGGCAGGAGGGTTGGACCGCTGCGGCAGCCGTTTTAAAGGAACTGAGGCATGATCCGGCCCCAAAAGCGGATATCCTGGTGTGGGGGGACGGCCACAACGCAGATACCATTGCCCGGACCCTGGCAGAAAACGGTCACACCACGGTCTGTTTCGGCCGGGGCGCGGCGGTGGACGGGCTCACGGTCCTGGATCCGGGCAGAATCCTGAGTGTGGACGGCACCGCCGGACGGTTCACCGTGCGATACGAACAGGAAGGGGGACGCAGCACCCTGACATGCCGGGCCATCATCGCGGCCCCGGAACCGGAATACCAGACCCTTGCCGGCCAGGCGGATCTGAGCGGCGCCCTGGATCTCACCGCGTTCGCCGGCACCCCGGCCGGGCAACTGCCGGAACAGACCGCCATTCTGCTGGATTATGCTGCCCCTGAAACCAAAGCCGGATCACGCCTGGCACTGAACAAAGCCCTGGAAGCCCGGAACGCCGGCCGCAAAATCACGGTGATCATGAATAAAATGCTGGTACACGGGGCTCAGGGCCAGCAGATCTACGATCAGGCCCGCAAGGCCGGGGTCAAATTTCTCAGATACAACATTCCGGAAGATATCCAGATCCAAAAAACCGACACCGGATTCTCCCTGACCCTGAAAGAAACCACCCTGCCCGGTACGATTGTCACCCTGCACTGTGATCAACTGGTGATCCCTGAAACGTCTGTCCCCGGACCCGGAATTGACAACGCGGCCCGGCTGCTCAAACAGGAAAAAGACAGGGAAGGATTTCTCCAGTCCCCCAATGTCCGACACCGCCTGACCCAAAGCCCCAGAAAAGGCATCTATTTTGCCGGACCGGCCCATGATGATGTGGATCATACCGATCTTGCAGCGGAACTGGACGGCATCATGGCGGATCTGGACTTTCCCGGGCCCGCTCAGCATGCCGGCGTGGAAATCAATCAGAAAAAATGTGCCCAGTGCCTGACCTGTCTGCGCATCTGCCCCCACCAGGCTATTTTTCTCAATGAAAAGGACCGGCCTGAAATCGTTCCAAACGCCTGTTTCGGATGCCATTTGTGCGTGGCCAACTGCCCGGCCCTGGCCATTGAATCCGCCTCATCCGCGCTGGACCAGGCCGCTGAGGAGCGCGAAAAAGACCAGACCGTGGTTCTGGCCTGTCAACGGTCGGCCGCACTGGCGGCAGGCCCGTTGACTTTACCGGACCCGGTCCGGTTGATATCGGTTCCCTGTGCCAGCCGCGCCGGGGTGAACCTGATGCTCAAACTGCTGGTCGCCGGCGCCGCCAAAGTGATCGTGGCCGGATGCCATGGCGGCAACTGCCGGTCCATGAACGGCAGCACCAGGGCCCGGGAAGAGGTTTCCCGCCTTCTGGCCCTGCCCGGAATCCCCCCGGACAAAGTGACCTGGCATTCAGTGGCTGCCAATGAAACACAAAAACTGGCCCGCATCATTTCCGACACCCGGATTTCATCAAAGGATCTATGATTATGGAAACAGCCATCCTTGAAAAAGACACGGAACTGAGCCGGCTTCTCAACCGGCTGACCCAGGGGGACAATATTGATGAGTGCCTGACCTGCGGCATCTGCAACTCCCGGTGCACCTGGTTTGACCAGCAAGGCGGACCCGTGCCCCGGCAGATCGTGCGCATGGCTTTGCTGGGACTGGAACGGGAACTGGTGGACTCCCGGATGCTCTGGGACTGCCTGATCTGCAACCGGTGCACCCAGGACTGCCCCATGGGCATTGACATGGATCAGGTGGTGACAAAGGCCCGGGGCACGGCAGCCGCCGGAGACCAGATTCCTGAAGATATCAGCAAAGGCATCAAAAACCGCCTGGAACTGGGGGATGTCAACGGCCTGACCAAAGAGGAGTTTGTGGAAACCGTGGAATGGGTTGCCGAAGAGTTTGCCGATGACATGGAAGACCCCAACGCCCTGATTCTCCATGATCAGCCGGACTGCAAATTCCTGTATCTGCCCAACCCCCGGGAACTGGGCATCAACCTGATGCATCTGACTGCCATGGCGAAACTGTTCTATGCCATGAAAGAAACCTGGACCCTGTCGTCGAATCACACCGATGTCACCAACTGGGGGTATTTTGTGGGAAAAACCGACGTGGAAGAACAGATCGCCCGCCGGGTGGTGGAAACGGCTGAAGCCCTGAACATCGAGACCCTGGTGTTGAGCGAATGCGGTCATGCCTACCATGTGCTCAACTGCAGGGTCGAACAGCTTCTGGGAAGAAAACCCGGATTCAACATCGTGAGCATGCCGGAACTGTGTCTGGCATATGCAAAAAAAGGGATACTCAAGTTTGATCCGGAAATCCACCCGTATGAAATCGCGTATCACGATCCCTGCAACATCGCCCGGAAGTCCGGCGGATATGATGCGCCCAGAGAACTGCTGGCCCTGTGCTGCCAGGGGGTCCGGGAGCTGGTTCCCAACCGGGAAGACGGGATCTGCTGCGGCGGCGGCGGCGGCATGCTCCAGGATTCCGGCACCACAAAGAAACGCATGAGCACCGGCAAGCCCAAGGCCGACCAGATGCGGGCCACAGGCCTGGAACACCTGGCCACGGCCTGTCTGTCCTGCCACCGCCAGCTGGGGGAACTGTCCACCCATTACGAGCTGGGCATGAAAGTGGATACCGTGGCGGGCCTGGCATCGGAATGCCTGGTGCTGTCCCATTGAATCAAAGGAAAACAGATGGCCCGAATCATCCTGACCCTGCCTGACACCTATGCCTATGCCACCGAACTGACCGTCCGGATTCAGGACATCAATTACGGCAACCATGTGGGAAACGACGCCTTTGTATCCCTGCTGCATGAAGCCCGGATCCGGTACTTTGCCCATCTGGGGTATTCTGAATCCGACATCGAGGGCTGCGCCATCGTCATTTCTGACCTGGCCGTGGTTTACAAGGCCCAGGCCCGGCATGGAGACCGACTCAAAATTGAGATGGCCGCCGGGGAGTTCAACAAATACGGCTGCGATATCTTCTACCGGGTGACCCGTGTTCCGGACAAGACCCTGGTTCTGGAAGCCAAAACCGGGATTGTGTTTTTTGATTACCTTGAAAACAAAGTCATCCGGATACCGGAGAAATTCGCCGAGACCGCCTCCCGGGGGCTGGGCCTGAAAACCCCGAAATTTTGAGTCAAATCCATCTCAAACCGCCATGGCATCCTCGCCGAAGACGGTTTCCAACCGGGACAGCAGCTCATCTGCGTTTGTCCTGGAGAACACCGCCGGCGGCTTGATTTTCAGCACATTGTGGTCCCGGCCGTCCGTGCTCATGAGAATACCCAGATCCCGCATGCGGTTGGCCAGATATCCGGCCTGGTCTCCCAGGGGCTGAAGGGATTCATCCACCAGTTCAAACCCCAGAAACAGTCCCTGGCCCCGGACATCTCCGATCATCGGAAACCGTTTCTGAAAATCCCGCAATCCGGCTTTCAAATACTCTCCGGTAGACCGGGCGTTTTCCTGAAGGCCTTCATCCGCGATCACCTGCAGCACCTCCCGGCCGATGGCGCAGGACACCGGATTCCCGCCAAAGGTGTTGAAATACTCCATGCCGTTGGCAAACGCTTCCGCCACTTTTGGGGTGCACACCACGGCCGCCAGGGGGTGGCCGTTGCCGATGGGCTTGCCGATGGTGACGATGTCCGGCACCACGTCATGCAGCTCAAACGCCCAGAACGCATGCCCCGTCCGGCCGCATCCCACCTGGACCTCATCGGCGATGCAGACACCTTTGGCCTTTCGCACCGCATCATACGCGGTCTTCAAATACCCGTCCGGCAGCTCGATCTGCCCTCCGCAGCTGATGATGCTCTCGCAGATGAACCCGGCCACGCCTCTGCCGGCCGCATGGACCCGGTCGATCTGTTCCCGGACATGGGCCGCATATTGAAGGCCGGTGTCCGGTCCCCGGTACAGGCCCCGGAACGCATCGGGCAGCGGCACGATATGGGTGTGGGCCGGTGCGCCCTGTCCCCCTTTGCCGTCAAACTTGTAGGAGCTGATATCGATGCACGCCCCGGTGTTGCCGTGATATCCCACTTCCACGGCGATCATGTCCCGGTGTCCGGTGACCGCTCTTGCCATGCGCAACGCCAGCTCATTGGCCTCGCTGCCGGAATTCACGAAATGCACCACGGACAGGTCATCGGGAAACGTGGCCAGCAGGGCTTCGGCAAACCGGTTGATGCTGTCATGCAGGTACCGGGTGTTGGTATTGAGCACCGCCATCTGGGCCTGGCCGGCTCTCACCACCCGGGGGTGTTCATGGCCGACATGGGCCACATTGTTCACGGTATCCAGAAACGGTCTGCCGGTCTCATCGATAAGAAATGCACCGCTGCCCCGGACGATTTTCAACGGGGTATCATAGGACAGGCTCAGGCTTTTGCCCAGGTGTCTTTTGCGGAATGACAGGATCTTGCCGGTGTCCGGCGCCGGCTTCCGTTCCAGGGCCGGGTCTTTGAAAAACAGGTTCGGGTCCGGACAGATGCTTTTCCACACGTCTCTCTGGTCTGAAAACACCACCCTTGGAACCGCACATCCCTGTCCCGGCTGGTCCAGCAACACCTGAAAATGTACGTGCGGCACCCGGTTTTTATCTGCTGTCCGGGCGGCCGCCAGCCCGAGCAACTCCCCTTTTTCAACGGTCCGGTCCTTGTCCAGCCGATCCAGGCATTCCGGGTCCAGGCCGCCGTAAAGGGTATAAAACCGCATACCGCCGGGGGTGTGGTGTGCCAGGACCAGTTCAGCACTGCCGGCCGGGCCGCCAGTTTCCGTTGCAGGGCCGTCATTGGTTTCGACCCGGGCCTGCACCACCCGGCCGTCAAACAGGGCGTGGACCGGGGTACCCGATTGAGCCCACACATCCGTGCCCAGATGAAGGCTCCGGCAGACCGGTCCGCTGTTGCCCTCGGCCCGGACAGCCCCTTGTGCTTCCATGCCGACCTCATAGGCTTTCAGAAACGGCTCGGCCCGGTATTCCAGGTATCCGCCCGCAGGAACGGCTTCCTGGTGCTGCCGGCAAAGACGGCCCAGCTCAAAGGCCAGCCGGTCCGGATCCGTATAATCCATTGCATGTCCCAGAAAGGTGCTTCCCACGCTCAAGTCCACGGGAACCGGCACCGGAGCGATCGGGCAGGAGGTATCCGTGGTACCGATCAGGTCTGAAAACCCGAGATCCAATGTTTCCGCCCATGCAAGAAATTCCGATTCACCGGGATGAGACGTCATGCCGCATGCCTGCCTGAAACTGTAATGAGCCAGGTGTTCATCTACGGCCCGCCACTTTTCCAACAGATCCCAGGCCGGTTTTTCACTGATCAGAAGATAGGGGTTTTCCGGCTCTTTGACCCGGTTGAGGGCCGATTTTGTGACACTGATCACCAGGCGCATGGCCACCAGGGTGTACACCAGGGCCAGTTCTTTTGCCTCCAGGGGAAACGTCGTGTGATATCCTTTGACCACGCATAGGGCTGCGGCCAGCGGGTCCGGTTTGCCCATGACCGCGTAAGCCACTGCCACGGCCAGATCGTTGACGGTCTGGGTGTACACGGCATCCCCGTAATCGATAATGGCCTTAACTTCCGGATGGATCCGGTCTTCGGTCACCACCACGTTGTTGTCATTGGCATCGTTGTGCACCACACTTTTGCGCAGACTTAGGGAATCGGGCTGGATCTTCGTGAACCGGTGATAAAAAAAATCGATGATCTCCCGCTGTTCTCCGGAAAACAGGTTTTGATGATCCCGGGTCCAGTCCCCCTGTGCCAGGTCCCATACCAGATCCCGGTGGGCCAGGTCATGGTCAAACCCCTGCAACGCCTTTGTCACCTGTCCCGCTTGCCGGCCCAGGCTCTCCAGCAGCCGGTCCGTGACCGGATTGACATCGGACCACAGCCGGCCGTCGATCCAGGTCAGCAACCGGACCCGCCGTGGGTTTCCCGCATCATCCAGAATACTGGTGACGGTTTTGCCGTCCACATCCGGAACGGTTTCCGGGCAGTCCACAGGCAGCTTTGACGCATTCACATGGTCCAGCAAAGCCTGTTGAAATGCAATATAGTCCGAAGACATTTCCGGGCGGCTGATCTTGAGTATGTAACTCTGACGGCTGCCCGTAATTTTAAAATTGAAATCCAGTTCTCCGGGCAGCGGCATGATATCCCCGGATACCCGATACAACTGCCGGGCGATCCTGGCAGCCTGAGCCGTATTAATGCGTATGGATGAATATTTCTGTTCCATATGTCCTTTCTTGTCTGTCTTTAAGTGTTCATTGCCACCCCAATGGAGGCATTATATTAATGGATAAAAAACGGTTAGACAACCGCATTCATGGCATGTGCCTCCCTCATGATTTTCAAATCAGTCCGATTTATTTGAACAGTGCTAATCTGTTAATACCTTTTGTTAACAAAACCTTAACATGCGGATAACTATCCACCCGTATCCGCCCTGGACACAATCTATTTTAACTTACTGAAACAACTCTATTATCCATATTCTTGACAAAGATTTCTCATGCCAAAAAAATGGCATGATGGTTGCAATAATCTCTTATTGGCACACAACCGTGTACTTATATGACAACACCCGTAAATTAAAAGGAGAAACCCATGCGCAAGTCAATTTTTTTTATGCTGTCCATACTCTTGATCGTTTCAACAGCCGGCATCGGCATGGCAAATGAACCGGACGGAAATGACAGAAAGGGCAAATATACCTACAAAAAAGTGTATAAAGCCTGTGCCCAGAGGGGTGAAGTCGATTCATCCGTTCCTCACTTGAGCCCGGACAGCAAAACCATGGCCCAGTGGAAACGCCTGTTTGAAAAAAAAGACTTTGAGGAGTTTCTGTGCGAAGAAGAATGGTCACAGCTGTCTGAGAACGACATTGCAGATATATATGCCTATCTGTACAAACATGCGGCCGATTCCCCCACACCGGCAAAATGCAAATAAACTTCGGCAGGGAACAGGAGAAATATTATGAAAAAAGGCGTGGCGATTTTATTTGTACTTGCTTTTATGGCGGGGTTTTCCGTCCCCGGCGTTCATGCGTCTGATGAAGTGAAGATGCTCAAAGAACAGCTGGAAGCCATGAATCAGAATATTCAAAAGCTTCAGGAAAAAATCAGTGAGATAGAAAAAAAGAACGCAGAAGAGGTGGAAGAGGTCGAATATCTCAGTGACCGGATGGACAAGGCGGAACTTCATACCGCCACGGATAAGCTGTCCCTCGGCATCGAACTCAGATCCCGGGCCGACACCCTGCATTATTCAGATATGCAGGCGGCCCCGGCTGCTCTGGTGAACGGGTTCTTTACCCCTTACACATCCGGCGGATTCAATAACGCCACACTATCACAGATTCAGCAACGCATCCAGAATATGGCCATGGCAGGCATGATCCCCCCCACAGATGAATTTGATGCAGACAATGATGTGATATTCACCAATAAATTCCATGTAAACATGCATGCCAAAGTGAACGACCAGTTGAGTTTTTCCGGCAGAATGGCGGCTTATAAGGTGTTTGGCGATTCCTCCGGAGTGAAGTTCAACCAGGGCAGTCTCGGCGATATCACCATGGACGGCAATACATCCTCTTTGCCCCACGGGGATACCCTGCGTCTGGAACGGGCTTATTTTGTTTACAACAATTACTGGGATAACATCCCCATCAGTTTCTCACTGGGACGCCGGCCCTCCACCTATGGGCCGCCTCTGGAGTACGCCAACTACAGCCTGGAGGCCGGATCGCCCTTGGGCACCATCATCAACTGGCAGTTTGACGGTGCATCACTGAATTTCGGCCTTGAAGATGTCACCGGCATCTCAGGTGCTGCACTGAAATTCTGTTACGGTGTCGGATTTGAAGGAGACTGGGGCAATTCCTATTCTTTGGAAGCCAGTCAGCCGGATGTTGACGATGTCCATATGTTCGGTTTTATCGCGACGTTGTTTGATGATGATTCCACCAGCGCGGTGCTCAATTACGCCCATGCCTGGGATATCACTGACGGATTCACCGGTCTGACGGTCATGCCGTTTACCGTTGCCAAGGATCCGGCAACCGGCCTGTATACGTTTGAACAAAACACCGGCGGATACATCAGCCGCATGCAGCCCAGCACGGATATCGGGGATTGGGATGCGGCATCCCTGCTGTTGAGAAAAAACTTATACGAAACGTTTGAAAAAGATATCGACCTGTTTCTGGCCCTTTCCTGGAGTCACACCTCTCCGTCACAGGTCTCTGCCAACCCGTTTTATGAAATCATGGGCCAGGGGCTGCTCAGCTCCAACGGAAACCTGGAAGACCGTGACGGCTACAGTCTTTATGCGGGTGCTATTTTTCCCATGCCGTTTAACGGCCGGCTGGGCCTGGAGTACAACTGGGGGTCCAAATACTGGTTTAACTTCACCGGTGCTGAAGACTCGCTGGTTGGCAGCAAACTGGCCACCCGGGGCAGTGTGTATGAAGGGTATTATATCCAGCCGATTTTCGGACAGAACTTTTTCGTCAAACTGGGTGCCCGGTATTATGACTATAAATACACGGGCAGCGGCAATCCGTTAGGGGCACCTCAGGAAATATCCGAGTTAAACGCTCTGAATGCACTGTTCCCGGTCGCTGACAAAGTATGGGACGGTTACATCTCAGCCACTGTCAGATTTTAAATTAAGGCAAGCGATCAAAATTCCGTGTCAGATCCGTTCCCGGCGCTGACACGGATAACGCCTTCAAACACCAGCCGGGCCGGACCGGTCTTGATCAAATGATTGGTTGACGGGTCCCAGAAGATGGACAGGTCTCCGCCGTCAAGCACCACGGTGGCACGGTTGCCGGTCCGGCCGGTGACATGGGCGGCGGTCAGGGCCGCACAGGCACCGGTGCCGCAGGCCAGCGTCATGCCGGCCCCCCGCTCCCATACCTTCATTTTCAATGTCTGTTCATCCATCACCTGGATGAACTCCACATTGGTTTTGGCCGGAAACCGGGGATGAATTTCAAGGGCCCGCCCCTGACCCGCCACATCCACTTCAGACAGATCCTTTACAAACACCACGGCATGGGGATTGCCCATGCCTACGGCGGTCAAGGTGACCGTGGAACCATCCGCCATGTCAACAGGCTCCTCGATGGCGGTATCTTTGTCACAGACAAACGGCACCTGTGGACAGGACATGACCGGCGGCCCCATATCCACCTTTACCGAAGTCACCCGGCCGGATGCATCCGCCGCCACCTCCGGAACGACTGTGCCGGCATCGGTCTGCACCCGGAACTGTTTTTTATCAATGATTTTTTTCTCATACAGGTATTTGGCAAAACACCGCATGCCGTTGCCGCACATATCCGCCCGGGATCCGTCCGAATTATAGATCACAAACCGGATATCATGATCTTTAGAAGGCGTCACCAGTATGATGCCGTCCGCGCCGATGCCGAAATGCCGGTCACACAGTTTTTCCGCCAGCTGCGGATACGGCATGGCGGTTTCAATGGCCCCGTCCCG
>CALGAJ010000037.1 GCA_937951975.1 uncultured Desulfotignum sp. | reverse complement strand
CCCTGGGAAAAATTTTTTTCATCCGTCGAGGTCAGGATCACGGCCCGGACATCGGTATCCTCCTCGATCTGATCCAGACAGGCGTTCAATTTCTGAGAAAATATCCGGTTCATCCGGTTGGGTCCGCTGCACATTGTCAACACAGCAATCCGGTTGTCCTTTTTCCATGTCACCACCGGCATATCGTCTTGCTCCTTGTAAGGTTAAAGGTTAATTGACCGGCCTGCAACATGCGGCCGATGCTTTTATTTATACGGTGTAGGCCCTGACATCAAGCTCTTTTCATGCATCCGTTTGATGATCCTTTGTAAAACGGTCCGTTTCCGCACCCGCTCCGGTTGATCTCCTCCCAGTTCCGGAAGGTTGCATACGCATCGGCATCGATGGGGTAATCCCAGGAACCGGCCCGGTGAACGACCCTTCCTCCGAACCCGGTCTTGAACCGGTACAGCCCGAAAAAAGGATGGTCCGGGAAACAGGCCGGAGAGACGGCGCCCATATCATAGGTTTTGCAGTTCAGGGCTTTGGCGTACCGGATCGTTTCCCAGTGCAGGGCATAACTGGCCATGTAGTTCCGTTTGGTCATGGCGGATGCCCCGTACAGGAAATACGCTGTTTTTTTTGTTATGGCGACAATGGCGCCGGCCAGGACTTCTTTGCCGTGAACCGCCAGCATCAGCTTTATCTCACAGGGATCGGCTTTTTCTTTTTGCGACGCAAACAGGGTTTCAAAATAGGGATACTCCCTGACCAGAAATCCTTTCCGTTTGGCGGTTTCCAGGTGAAGCCGGTGAAAAACCGGCAGCGCTTGGGTGGAAGCGGTAACCACTTTCACCCCTTTTCTGGCGGCCAGTTTGATGTTGTACCGTGTTTTGCTTTTCATGCGTGACAGCATTCTGTCTTCTGTATCATGGATATCGATCACGTATGAATCCGCCACAGTCATGTCCACCGGGGTTTTTCTGAAATTCCAGTGTCGGGTTCCGAAATTCATACGGATTTCCCGGATTCTTTCTTCGGGAACCTCATGGGCCGGATTCTGATCCAGTATGTCTGTGTACGGGGATTCCCAGGGAAGGTCATACCTGATGAACGCCACATCCGACGTCATCTGATCCGCAATGGATTCCGACAGCGACTCCAGATACGGCCCGTAGTTTTCCCGGCTGGGACCGAATTCAGGGCCCTGGGGGATATATGCGGCACACATCCCGTCGTTCAAGGGTTTGACCAGCACCAGCATATCTTTTCCGGATTCCCGGTCCTCGATGTCATAGGCCCACGGCTGCCATCCAAGCCGGGCTTTGACCTTTGCCCAGTATTCGGTTTGAAAAATAATGTCTGTGGGCAACAGATGGGTCACTTTTTTGGGTATCACCGACAACTGCATTCATGTACCTCTTTTTATGTCTTTCTTGTTTCATCATTTCCAATTGCGCGGCACATAAGGTAACAATTAAATCTTGACAATTAAATACCACAAGGTGATATTAATTTTTTTAATCTTTGATGAGGGAACCATGAATCAACCACTTCATTTTGATACCCGGGCCATTCATGAAGGGATCAAAGACCATGACTGGGAAGGATCCACCCTGCCGCCCATTTTTCAGACCGCGGCCCATTTTCATGACACGGCCGCCCATCTGGGACAGACCTTTGCCGGAGAACGGCCCGACCATATCTATATGCGCCTGACCAATCCCACCAACCGGTTTCTGGAGGAACGACTGGCCTCCCTGGAATCAGGACAAGCCGCCGTGGTCACGGCGTCCGGCATGGCGGCCATCAGCAACGCCTGCATGACGCTTTTGCGGGCCGGCGATGAATTTGTGGCATCCTCCTCTTTGTTCATGTCCACCTATGCCCTGTTCACCAACATCTTCAAGAAATACGGCATCACGGTCCGCCTGGCCGATCCGTTGAATCTCAATGACATTGCCGCACAGGTCACGGACAAAACCCGGTTCATCTATATGGAAACCATCACCAACCCGGGCATGGAAATCCCGGATCTGGAAAAAATCGCGGCCCTGGCCCATGAAAACGGCGTGCCCCTGATGGTGGACAACACCCTGGCCTCCCCCTGGCTGTGCCGGCCCATCGAGCTGGGGGCCGATATCGTGGTGCACTCCACCACCAAGTATTTTTCCGGCCATGGCGCAGCCTTGGGTGGCGTGGTGGTGGATGCCGGAAACTTTAACTGGGACACGGACCGGTTTGGCGATTTTGCCCCGTTTGTGGCCCAGAAGGGAAACCTTGCGTTTTTACACCGCCTGTTCAAGGAACATCATGTCAATTTCGGCACCACCGCGGCCCCGTTTCACTCGTTTCTGACGGTGCTGGGCCTGTCCACCATGGGGGTGCGCATGGAACGGCACATGACAAACGCCGTTCAGACGGCAACGTTTCTGAGGGAGCACCCCAAAGTGACATGGGTCAACTTTGTGGGATTTTCCGACCATCCCTGCCATGAGATGGCCAGAAAACAGTTTGGCGGTAAAGGATTCGGCACCATGCTGACCTTTGGCCTGGCAGATCAGGACGCCTGCTTCCGGCTGGTGGATCATCTGTCCCTGATCCTGAACCTGGCCAACCTGGGCGACTGCAAGACCCTGATCATCCATCCGTATTCCTCCCAGTATGTGTCGTTTCCCAAGGAATTGAAAGACCGGCTGGCCGATCCCTGCCTGCTGCGGTTCTCCGTGGGCATCGAGCACATCGACGACATCTGCAATGACCTGTCGGCAGCCCTTGAAACGGTGTGACCATGAGCGAGTATATCGATCACGATCACAACGGGACCACGGTGGGGCAGGTGGAAAAACAGTTTTTCACTTTTGCCGGCAAAGAGGACCCATTGCTTCTGGAAAGCGGGGCCTCCATCGGACCGGTCACCCTGGCCTATGAAACCTGCGGCACCCTGAACGCGGACCGGTCCAACGCCGTGCTGATCCTCCATGCCCTGTCCGGGGATTCCCACGTGGCCGGTTACTACACCCCGGAGGACCCCAAACCCGGATGGTGGGACATCATGGTGGGGCCGGGCAAGGGTATCGACACGGATCGGTATTTCGTGATCTGCACCAATATCCTGGGGTCGTGCATGGGCTCCACCGGACCGGCATCCGTCAACCCGGAAACCGGCATCCCCTATGGCACGGATTTCCCCCTGATCACCATCGGGGACATGGTCCGGGCTCAGAAAATGCTGATGGATCACCTGGGCATCCAAAAACTGCTGGCCGTGGTGGGGGGATCTGTCGGGGGCATGCAGGTGCTGGAGTGGTGTGTGCGGTATCCGGACCATGTGGCGTCTGCCGTGGCCCTGGCCACCACCTGCCGGCATTCCGCTTTGGCCATCGCGTTCAACGAGGTGGCAAGGCAGTCCATCATGGCGGACCCCAACTGGTGCAACGGTCATTATTACGAGGGGCCCAAACCCGGCATGGGTCTGGCCATCGCCCGGATGATCGGACATATCACCTATCTGTCCGATGAATCCATGCGGTTGAAGTTCGGACGAAGGCTCCAGAACAAAAGCGCATTGAGTTTCGAGTTCGGGGCCGAATTCCAGGTGGAATCCTACCTCCAGTACCAGGGCAGAAAATTCATCGAACGGTTCGATGCCAACTCGTTTCTCTACATTACCAAGGCGGCGGATTATTTCGACCTGGCCCGGGAACACGGCAAAGGCTCCCTGGTCAAGGCGTTTTCAAAATGCCTGGCCCGGTTTCTGGTGGTGTCCTACACCTCGGACTGGCTGTATCCCACCTATCAGTCCAAAGAGATGGTCACAGCCATGAAAAAGAACAACCTGGATGTCAGCTTCTGTGAAATCGAGGCCCAGTGGGGCCATGACGCATTTCTGCTGCCCAACGGCAAGCTGGATCAACTGATGAAAGGATTTTTAAACCGTGTGTCCCATGAATCCGCTCCGGTATGATTTACAGATCATCGCCTCCTGGATCACCCCGGGGGCCAGGGTCCTGGAGCTTGGCTGCGGGGAAGGGGATCTGCTGCTGTGGCTCCGGCAGAACCGGCAGGTAAGGGAACGGGGCATTGAAATCAAGGAATCCAAAGTGGTCAAATGCATTGAAAAAGGCATTTCCGTGCTCCAGGGGGACATCAACACAGAGATCATGGATTATCCGGACCAGGCCTTTGATTTTGCCATCTGCTCCCAGACACTGCAGCAGGTGTATGACCCGGTGTTCCTGATCCGGTCCATGCTCAGGGTGGCGGACCGATGCGTGGTGAGTTTCCCCAATTTCGGGCATTACAAAACCCGGGTCCAGCTGATGTTCACCGGGTGCGCCCCGGTCACCAAAGAGCTGCCCTATGAATGGTACGACACCCCCAATATCCGGGTGCTCAGCCTCAGGGATTTTGAAAATTTCACCCGTCAGGCCGGTTTCCGGATTCTGAAAAAAGCCGCCATCAACACGAAAAATCATCAGATGGAAGGAAAAACCGTCACATTTTTACCCAATCTGTCCGCCACTTATGGTATCTTTCTGATCGGGCACCAGTGACCGTGCCTGACAGTCGTGTGAATCCTCACCATAACCTTTTGACAAGGAGGCCTTCATGGCATTTCAAGACATTCTGGTAACCACCCCGGCCGATCACGTGGGTACCATCACGCTGAACCGGCCCGAACAGATGAACACCTTCAGCACCCGCATGGCACAGGAGCTGAACCAGGCCCTGCTGGATCTGGATGCGGACCCCGGAATCCGGGTGATCCTGGTCAAAGGGGCCGGCAAGGCGTTCTGTGCGGGCATCGATGTCACGGAACTCGCCGGCAAATCTCCTCTGGAATACCAGGCATGGATCGAGACCATGGAGCAGCCTCTGGTGACCATCTCAAAACTCAACAAACCCGTCATCGCCCAGGTGCACGGCGTGGCCGTGGCCAACGGCATGGGCCTGGCCGCGGCCGCCGACCTGGTCATGGCGGCGGACAACGTGCGCATGGGCCTGACCGCCATCAATGTGGGCCTCAACTGCGTGGGTCCCATCATTCCGGTATCCCGTTGCGTGGGCCGGAAAAAAGCCCTGGAGCTCCTGCTCTATGGCGACCTGATCAAGGCCCCGGAAGCCCTGTCTTTAGGCCTGGTGAACAAACGGGTTCCCAAGGATGAGCTGGAGGAACAAGCCCTGACATGGGCGGTTGAGCTGGCCAAGAAGAGTCCCATTGCGGTGCGCATTGCCAAAACCGCGTTCTACCGGTCCGAAGACCTGCATTACGACGCCCGGTTCGCCTACATGAACGAAGCCTTTGCCCGGCTGTGCACCACAGACGATGCCAAAGAAGGGGTATCCGCGTTTTTTGAAAAACGGCCTCCCCGGTGGCAGGAGAAATAAGGAGGCATCATGACACACACCACTGACTGGCATCCCGGCACCCTGCTGCAACTGTCCGGTGCTTACTGGAAAACCTGCACGCTCCATGCCGGGGTCAAGCTGGCTATCTTCAGCACTATCGGCCCAAATACCCTGACAGCCGAACAGGTGGCAGAAAAGCAGGGCCTGGATCCGCGGGGCACCTCCATGCTCCTGGATGCCCTGGCCGCCATGAACCTTCTGACCAAAACGTCTGCCGGATATGCCAACACACCGGCGGCGAACCGGTTTCTTTCCAAGGATTCCGATCA
Organism: uncultured Desulfotignum sp.; assembly: GCA_937951975.1. Lineage (GTDB taxonomy): Bacteria > Desulfobacterota > Desulfobacteria > Desulfobacterales > Desulfobacteraceae > Desulfotignum. Next base: position 22,795 of record CALGAJ010000037.1, on the reverse strand, counting down.
ATACATCGGATACATGATCCTGCACCATCATCACCTGGCCGATTCCTGGGTCCGCATGGATGAGGCGGTCACCCGGGGCGGTCCGATCCGGGAACGGTCATCGGTCTCTTCGGAAGAATGGCGGGAGGCTTTTCTGATGGGCATGTTCAACAATGCCATGGCCATGGCACCAGACGTGGCTCAGTCTGTGGACCTGTCCGGATGCACCCGGCTGCTGGATATGGGCGGCGGGCCCGGCACCTATGCCATCCATCTCTGCAACGCCAATCCTGACCTGACCGCTGTGGTGTTCGACCTTTCCACCACCCGGCCTTTTGCCGAAAGAACCATTGAGCGGTTCGGCCTGTCCGACCGGATCTCTTTTACTGCCGGTGATTACACCACCGAAGATGTGCCCCTGGACCAGGCATTCGATGCGGCCTGGCTGTCCCATGTTCTCCACGGAGAGGGGCCTGATCAGGCTGCGGGCATCGTTTCCCATGCCGCAAAAGCCCTGGTCTCCGGCGGACAGCTGCTCGTCCATGACTTCATCCTGGACGACACCCGGGACCGGCCGGAATTTGCGGCCCTGTTTTCCCTGAACATGCTGCTGGGGACCGACTCCGGGCAGTCTTACAGTGAGTCGGAAATCCGGGAAATGATGGCCGATGCCGGGCTGACCGATATCACATTGCTGGATTTCACCGGTCCCACCCAGTCCAGGATTCTCAAAGGGATAAAGCCGTAATTCGTGGAAAGGAATCTAAGCGTCACCGCTCTGAATACAACACCACCCGGTTGCGGCCTTCCTGTTTGGCCTGATACATGGCATCATCGGCCATTTTGACGATCCGGTCCGCCAAGTCGGTTTCTTGTCTGCCGGTCATATCCAGGGAAGAAACCCCGAAGCTTGCGGTCACATGAAACAAGGATTGATCCGGTGACAGGAACGGATGGTCTTTGATGGCGGCCCGGAGTTTTTCCGCCGTGGCCCGTGCCGTTTCCTGTCCTGTTTCCGGCAGGAGCACCACAAACTCTTCACCGCCGTACCGGGCCACGATATCGGCACTCCGCGTGTTGGACTTCAAAATGCCGCCGATGGCCTCGAGGACGTCATCTCCGGTCTGGTGGCCGTATTTGTCGTTGATTGATTTAAAATGATCAATATCCATCAGAAACAGGCTCAAGGGATGGTCATAGCGTCTCGCCCGTTCAATCTCTCCATCCAGCCGGTCATGAAAATACCGGCGGTTGAACACCCGGGTCAGATCATCGGTGATGGACATTTTTTCGATCGTGCTGTAAGCCTCTGAAAGGCGTCCGGCCAGCCTGAATATCAGAAACATGATGATACCCAGCAGCAGAAGAGATCCGCCGATGCCCAGACCGATGAACCCAAACCGGTTCTGGGCCATCTTTTTTTCAATCCCGCTCACAGCAAAAGTCACGCTGATTCCTCCCCGGACGTCCCCGACCCGGTATCCCTGCTTTGCATGGCAGGGCATGCAGCTGTCCTCCACATACAGCGGCGCCATATACCGGTAAACGGCTTTATCTTTGCCTTTGATCAGGGTATGTCTTTCCTTGTCACCTGCTTTAAATCCCTTCAGGGCGGCCTTTTCAAAATCATCCGGCCCATTGTCCGGGTTCAAAGGCGTCAGGCTGGTGATATGATAAAAGAAATCACCGGATTGCCGCGCATATTCAGAAATTTCCCGGGTCATCAGGGCCGGGTTTTTCATGGTATAAACAGTGCCGTCCACTGTCGTGATATCCGGATTCTCCAGATAGGGATTGGATGGATTGTCAGGGTTTTTTTTGACAAACACCCCGCCATGTTCCGCATTCCATCTCCGGGTGAAAACAATGTTTTTGAAATGGGCTCGGGCCGTGCTCAGGTATTGTTCAGAGAGCAACTGATCCGTACGGATGGCAAACGTGATGAATATGCCCATGAGAAAAATCACGACAATGACACTGATGTGAATGCTGAACCGTTTCCACAGGTATTTCTTTTTTATTGCAGGTATCGGATTTTCCGCCATACCTTTGCCTTTGATATCATTTCATACAAGTTGTATTTTGGAATGATTCAAAATACCAGACAGCCCGAGTGGCATCTACACTTAAAAACTGGACGGCGCCCGGCCGTCCGGAATTCAGCCGGCTCATGAAAAGCCTTTGGGCGCATCAGCGGCACAGGTCCCCATGCTGGGTCCCATAAAGCTGACAGCACTCATCTTTTTGAACACATCACGGCTTTCGCAAGCCGGACACGTGATGTCCGGATCATCGCTGGCAAACACCAATTTTTCAAACTCATGGGAGCATTTGTTGCACTGGTATTCAAAAATCGGCATCTGATACCTCCTGGATTTTGAAGCCAAAATAAAAATTGACCATGTCTATGATGCATAACATTAATCATTCTTTTTTTCGGTGCAAGCGGTCATCTGGGGGATGAGCCGGTCAAGGGACGGGACATATGTCGTTGCTGAAAATTGCCGGATGATCTCGGTACCGCCCCAGTTAAAGGCCTGTCCCCCCACAAGGATATCCAGATGCTGAAAATTTCCCCGAATAGCCGCCAATTCAGCTCTCAATGCCGGCATGTTGAAATAGACGCTCACAGACAATCCCACCAGATCGGGTTTTTCATCCTGAATATGGGCCAGCATGTCATCCACCGGCGTATTTGCGCCGATAAACTGGCTGTTCCAGCCGTTGAGTTCAAACATGTCCGCCACCATTTTGCCGCCGATCTGGTGAAATTCGTTGGCGGCACAGGAAATTACCACTTTTCTGTTATTGGAAGAATCCGGGGCTGATCTGTCAAACAGCCGAGGATAGACCAGATTCAGCAATCCTTCGGTGATGGCGGTCACCAGGTGTTCTTTGGCCACGGAGATTTTGTTGAATTCCCATAGACGGCCTACCTCATACAGGCTTTTTTGAAACAGGTCGGTATACAGGGTCTTTATCTCGATATTCCGGTCCAAAAGCTGCTTCACGATGCGGGTGCATTCCCGGCGGTTTCCGTCCAAAAGCAGGATCAGGTATTCCTGATACAACCTCTCCGTGATCATCTTTGTGTCCCCTTGTCATGAATGTCTTCATATACCGCCTTTTGCCGCAGATGCAATCCCGGATGGCGGCGGATACGGCCCGGTTCAAAGGCATCTGACAGAACCGGAAACATCCGGGATCAGATTGCGGCTTCAAATTTTGGAATAATGCCGCCCACCACCGGTTCATAGTACCGATACACGGTTTCTTCACCGATCAGTGCATTGATCTGTTTCTGGATGGATTGTCGCTGTTCGCTGTTTTTCCAGTTATTCCAGGCATCCATGGAATCCCAGATACTGACAACCAGGTATTCGCCTTCTGAATCCAGAGAAGCAAAGGATTGATCCGTGATATACCCGGGCTGGATGCTTGCCTGGGATCTCAGGCGGACAATCAGAGGGGCCAGCTGGGATGCGATTTTCTTGTCTTCCACTTTTCTTTGGATAATGACACATACTGACATCACGACCTCCTTACTTATATGATGGAGTTATTTGTATTTTCCCGCAAAGCCACAGGCCTGCCGATAATTTCAGCCCAGACCACGGCCTGCCGCAGGCTGGGCCGGCGGCCATACGGGTGCAGGGTGGGCGGCGGTACGGGTTCTTGTGCAGCAGGGGGTTTGGTTGTCTGTTTTTGAACCTGCGGTTCAGATGTTTCTTTTCGGGCCGATGTCTCATCATGGGAATAAACGTCGGCATCCACCGTCTCCATTTTCGATGCAGAGGCTTCAGATTCCTCCCGGCTCAGATCTTCTTCCGTCAGCTCATCCCAGAAACTGGGATCTGATGATTTTGTTTCCGGTTGCGGTTGCTGTTGTTGCTGCCGGGCCTGTTTTTCCAGTTCCTGCAACGACGCCTGTATCTGGTCCCTGATTTTTTGAAAAAAGGGAAACACCGATGGTTTGGCCGCCTGTTTTTTCTTTTTCAACCTTTTTTTCTGCTGTCTGGCCTTCAGTCCCCTGACCAGGGAGGTAACAATCAGAAAGAAAAAAACCAGAATCAGATTAATAAGGGTTTCCTGATCCATAAACACTCCTTAAGTGAGACAGCAGGCTTTTCTCATGTGTTGTCTATGAGAAAAGCCCGCCTTTTCTCACCTTAACGGTTACACGGTTTGATCATTTGGGGTCGTACCGGATTCGCCCTTGGAGATCTGGTCCCGCATTTTAGTGTCCGCAGCCACATTTTTCATTTTATAATAATCCATGATGCCAAGGTTGCCGCTTCTGAATGCTTCTGCCATGGCCAGAGGCACCTGGGCTTCCGCCTCCACCACCTTGGCCTGCATCTCCTGGACCCGGGCCTTCATCTCCTGTTCCGTTGCAAATGCCATGGCCCGCTTTTCCTCGGCCTTGGCCTGGGCGATTTTCTTGTCTGCCTCGGCCCGGTCGGTTTCCAGCTCCGCGCCGATGTTTTTGCCCACATCCACATCCGCAATATCAATGGACAGAATTTCATAGGCCGTACCGGCATCCAGCCCTTTTTTCAGGACCGTCTTGGAAATCATGTCCGGGTTTTCCAGCACTTTTTTATGGGTCTCGGCCGACCCGATGGTGGTGACAATGCCTTCTCCGACCCGGGCCAGGATGGTTTCAGCCCCGGCCCCGCCCACCAGGCGGTCAATATTGGCCCGGACCGTGACCCGTGAAATCGCTTTGAGCTGGATTCCGTCCTTGGCCATGGCCGCAACAATCGGGGTCTCGATGACCTTGGGATTCACCGACATCTGCACCGCTTCCAGCACATCCCTGCCTGCCAGGTCAATGGCGGCCGCCCGGTTGAAGGTCAGATCAATATTGGCCTTGTCCGCGGCAATCAGGGCCTGGACCACCCGGGACACATTCCCGCCGGCCAGATAATGAGATTCCAGGCTGTCCGTGGGGATTTCCATACCGGCTTTCACCGCCATGATCTTGGATTCCACTATCAGTTTGGGTGGCACTTTTCGAAACCGCATGAAAATGATGTTGATCAGTCCGACCTTTGCCCCGGAGACCAATGCCTGAAGCCACAAGGCAATATAGGAAAAAATAAAATAAAACAGGGCCACACCGATAACACCGGCAATAATTAACAGGATGTACATAAACTCCATGTCTGCGTCTCCTTATTCGATTTTGTCAACCACGATTCTGTTTCCAGACACCAGGGTCACCACAACCGGTGTACCGGCATCCATATATTCTCCGTCGGTTACCGCATCCAGGCGCTTTCCCTCTATCATGACCGTGCCTGAAGGCCGTAAATCCGTTATTGCTTCGCCTTTTTTTCCCTTCCACGACACCAGATCCGGGGCCTGGGAAAAAACCCCTTCCGTGCTGGACAATTTTTTATGCAAAGACAGGGGAGAGGCCCCCAGAGCCTTGAACCCCAGCACCAGAATAATGGGGATCAAAAAAATATCCACGCCCAGAAACACCATGCCCGCGGTAAAGGAAACCGTGCTAAACACAAGATACAGGGAATAAAACAATATCCCGGCAGCTATCAGCGCCAAAAGCCCCAGGGAAGGAATAAAGATCTCCATCACAATGACCACCAGACCGAGCATCTGCAGTAATACGGGAAATAAATAGGATCTCATGATTCCGCCTTTCCGGGTAAAGTGATCTCTGCCGCTTTCACCACCACATGATTCTGCTCCAGTGCATCCACGGTCACAGAAGTGCCGGGGTCCAGAAATTCGCCTCTGGTGATCGCATCAATTTTTCGGGATCCGATTCTGATTTTTCCCGAAGGCCGCAGTGCCGTGACGGCCATGCCTGACTGCCCCACGGCCACGGACCCGGCCTCATCCGATCCCACCAGGGCTTCCCCAAGGGTGGCTTCCAGATACGGACCTTTTATCAGCTTAGACACCCCGGGCAGCACAAACCGGAGCATGACCAGAGAAAATACCAGGGCTCCGGCAAAAGCCCCCACAACCATGGCCAGGTTTCGAATCAGAAGACGGCCTTCCCAGGGCATTTTAGGATCCGGCACCACAAACCCCTGAAAGGAGAGAATCAAACCGGCTCCCAGCACCAGGATCCCGGCAATGCCTGCCACGCCGAACCCCGGCAGCACCAGGACTTCCACAGCCATGAGCAGGGTCCCGATGAGCAGCAGCAGCAGCTCGGTGTAATCGGCCAGCCCCACCAGGTACTGGTTCAAAAAAACCAGGCCCAGGCAGACAATACCGATGACTCCGAATATCCCGAATCCAGGCGCCTTTATCTCGGTATACAAAGCACCGATCCCCACCAGCATAAGAATCGGCAGCAGCGGCTGGAGAAGACGAACCAGGCTTTCAGACCAGGACTCTGTCATGTAGACCAGCGTATAATTTTCATATCCCAGATGTGCCAGCGCCTGGTCCAGGTCTGGGACACTGGCCCTGGAAAAGCCTAAGTTCCGGGCTTCCACATCATCCATGGTCAAAAGTTCTCCCTCGGCCACCACCGTGGTTTTTTTTGTGATGCGCTCTTTTTCTTGGTCCGTCAGGTCATTGAACCCGACTTTGTCCATATACACGATTTTGCCGTCCAGGGTGACTTCATAGACCTCCATGCTTTTGGTAACCATGGATTCCGCCAGCACCTCGGGATAACCGTTTTTCTTGGCCAGCGTCCGGAACTGTGCCCGGAGCACGGTCTGGGTTTTTTCTCCCATTTCTTTCTGGCCTTCACTGGTCTGGATGATGGGGGCGCAGTCCCCGATCAGGGTGTTTTCTTTCATCACCAGGACATTACCGGCCAGAGCAATGAGGGCCCCTGCAGAGATGGCCCGTTTTTCCACAAAGGAAATGGACTGTCCCATGGGAATGGACACAAGGGTTTCCACGATTTCCAGGGCCGCGTCCACCCGTCCTCCAAAGGAATCCAGCTTGAACACAATGAGGGCCTCAGGCTCGGCAGAAAGAATCTCATCCACGCTTCTTTGAATAAATGCCGCCATTCCCGGCTCCACCGTACCCGTCACAGGAATGACGTGAATGATTTTATCAGAAGCGGCTGCCGGGGCCGGGTTCAAAAAAAAGGAAATGGTTGCCAGAAGCAGAACAATCCCTTTACGGCAGGTATCAAAACAAGGGGGCATATGTTTTCCCATGGATCATTGTCCTCTGTAATGTCATCTCCGGTTTTACCGGAGCAGTAAATCTGTGATTGCCAAATTCGTGTTTTTTTTTATAAATCAAGCTTGTCCGAGGGGGCAGTCATTTGGTTAATGGTAATTATGAAATTTTATCACATTCTTTGTCATAAAAATATAAGGAAACCACCCCATGGCTTCAACAGATGATAAAAAAATGAATTCCATTCTTTCTGACGTGTACAAAACCCGGAAAGAACGGGAAAAAACCTACCGGGAAAAAGCCCTTAAACTGTTTCCCTGGATCTGCGGTCATTGCGGGCGTGAGTTTGAAGGCAAACGCCTGCGGGAATTGACGGTTCACCACAAAGACCACAACCATGACAACAATCCGCCGGACGGCAGTAATTGGGAGTTGCTGTGTATTTACTGCCATGATAATGTGCACTCCCGGGATCAGGTGGCAGACGCCTATTCAGATGTGCCGGATGACCGTTCTTCGGCAAAAGGGGGAACCGTCAATCCCTTTGCCGGTCTGGGGGATTTACTGAAAGGCAAACTGGATTGAAAAATCCCCTTAAGATCATATTGAAAAACCGAATACAACCCATGCATTGAATCAGGAGGGAACATGAATCTACAACGGCCCAATGCCAATGATGCGTTACAGACCAAAAACCGGTCCCGGAACGTGGCACCTCAATCCGGTATCTGCAGCCGGTGCATCGACGGATGCAAAGGCAACTGCGATCTTTTTCACGCCACGTTCAGAGGGCGGGAACTGCTGTACCCCGAACCCTTCGGCAGCATCACCGCCGGCGCGGACAAGGATTACCCCGTGGATTACTCCCACCTTAACATCATGGGATATGCCCTGGGCGCCAAAGGCATGGATCCGGACCCGGACAAAGCCACGTTTCCGGCCGTGAACACCGAAACCCAGTACGGGGTGACCGACAAGGTGAAAATGAAAGTGCCCATCTTCACCGGGGCCCTGGGCAGCACGGAAATCGCCCAGAAAAACTGGGAACATTTTGCCATTGGTGCGGCCATCAGCGGCATCACCCTGGTGTGCGGAGAAAATGTCTGCGGCATCGATCCCCAACTGGAACAAGACAAACACGGCAAAGTGACCCAGTCTCCGGAAATGGACCGGCGCATCCGGGAATACCGGCGGTTTCATGACGGATACGGCGATATCCTGGTTCAGTTGAACGTGGAAGACACCCGCAATGGGGTGGCGGAATATGTCATCGAAAAACTGGGGGTGGAAACCATTGAGCTCAAATGGGGGCAGGGGGCCAAATGCATTGGCGGCGAGATCAAGGTCAACTCGCTGAAACGGGCCATTGAACTTAAAAAACGGGGCTACATCGTCACCCCGGATCCGGAAGTGCCGGCATATCAGGCGGCATTCAAGGCCGGCCCTCTCAAACAGTTCGAACGCCATTCCCGCCTGGGATTCATTGATCAGGACAGCTTTATGAAAGAAGTGGACCGGTTAAGAGCGCTGGGAGCCAAACGGATCACCCTTAAAACCGGGGCCTATCCCATGCGGGAACTGGCCATGGCCATCCGGTGGTCATCAGATGCCAAAATTGATCTGCTCACCATTGACGGGGCCCCGGGCGGCACCGGCATGAGCCCGTGGCGGATGATGAGCGAATGGGGGATTCCGTCCATTTATCTGCACGCCATGGCCCATGAATTGTGTGAACGCCTGGAAAAAAGAGGTCTGCCTGTGCCGGATATTGCCTTTGCCGGCGGATTTTCGTCCGAAGACCATGTGTTCAAGGCCCTGGCTTTAGGAGCACCCTATTGCAAGGCCGTCTGCATGGGCCGGGGTTTGATGATCCCGGGCATGGTGGGAAAAAATGCGGAACGCTGGCTGAGAAACGAAGACGGAGGGCTTCCTTCCACCGTGTCCAGATACGGCACCACCAAAGACGAGATATTCATGAACTATGAGGTGCTCAGGGAAACATACGGCAATGAGATCGACACCATGCCTTTAGGGGCCGTGGGTATATACAGTGCCGTGGACAAGATCAAAGTCGGGCTTCAGCAGATCATGGCCGGCACCCGGAACTGGGCCGTGCCCCATATCAGCCGGCAGGATATTTTTGCTCTGACCGAAGAGTGTGCCAAAATTACCCGGATCCCTTATGTCATGGATGCCTATCGGGAAGAAGCCCTGCAGATCATTGACGCGTGAAAAAACAGGAGGAACAGATGTCTGATATACGGTCTTTTGTAAAGACGAAAAATCCGGGGGAACATGAGTTCCATCAAGCCGTGGACAAGGTGCTGGCATCCGTTCAGCCGCTCATCGACCGCCACCCGGAGTACCGCCGGGAAGCGGTGCTCAAACGGATCACCGAACCGGAAAAAGTATTCATGTTCAGCGTTCCCTGGGTGGATGACCAGGGCCAGGTCCAGATGAACCGGGGCTTCCGGGTGGGTATGAACAGCGCCATCGGTCCCTATGTGGGGGGGCTGCGGTTTCACCCGTCCGTCACGTTGAGTATCATGAAATTTCTGGCCTTTGAACAGGTGTTCAAGAATGCGCTCACCACCATGAACATGGGCGGGGCCTGCGGCGGATCTGATTTCAATCCCAAGGGGAAATCCGACCGGGAAGTGATGCGTTTCTGCCAGAGCTTTATGGCGGAACTGCACCGCCACATAGGGCCCGACAAGGATATCCTGACTGCGGATATCGGTGTGGGAACCCGGGAAATCGGGTATCTTTTCGGCATGTACAAAAAGATCCACAGCGAATTCTCCGGGATTCTCACCGGAAAAAGCCTGACCCTGGGAGGCAGTCTGATCCGGCCCGAAGCCACGGGTTACGGCATGGCGTATTTTGCCGGCCAGATGCTCCAAACCCAGAACCAGACCCTGGAAGGCAAAACCTGCCTGATTTCCGGGTCCGGGAATGTGGCCCAGCATGCCGCGGAAAAACTCATTGAAATGGGCGCAAAGGTTCTGACCCTGTCGGATTCATCCGGGTATATTTTTGATGAAGAGGGAATCGATGCCGGCAAACTGGACTATATCAAGCGGCTGAAAAATTTCCGGCGGGGACGGATCAGGGAATATGTCAACAAATACTCGGAAGCCCTGTATGTGGAGCAAGATACCACCCTGGATCATCAGCCCATGTGGGATATCCCGGCTGACTGCGCGTTTCCCTGCGCCACCCAGAATGAACTCAATGCCAGGGATGCGCAACATCTTTTGAAAAACAAAGTCACGCTGGTGTGCGAAGGCGCAGACATGCCCTGTGAACCCGAAGCCATGGAATGCTTTCTGGATGCAAAAATCCTGTATGCACCGGGCAAGGCAGCCAATGCCGGGGGGGTGGCCGTGTCGGCTCTTGAAATGGCCCAGAACAGCATGCGGCTCAGCTGGCCCCGGCAGGAGGTGGATGACCGGCTGAAAACCATCATGAAAAACATTCATCAAACCTGTCTGGAAGCGGCCGAAGAACATGGATTTCCCGGAAACTATGTGGCCGGGGCCAATATCGCCGGATTTGTCAAGGTGGTGGACGCCATGCTGGACCAGGGGGTCATATAACCTGAAGATCTGTTGGCATCCAAACCCAAGGGGCCTGATCCGGCGGAACGCTTCCGGTTCAGGCCCCAAAAATCAATCCCAGACCCAGGGATGGACAGACAGGGCCAGCGGCGGACCGCTGTTTTTGTTCACCGCAACCGCGGCCATGTATCCGGGCATCGGCGAAAACTGAAAAAACTGCCACTGCCCGGACCGGTTCTCATCCGGCGGATGGAAAACCACCTGGATTTCAGGTGAATCCAGGACAAAGCTGAACTGATCAAGGCCCATGGCAAGCCCTCTGCCCGTTGCCTTGGCATACGCTTCCTTCAATGTCCAGAACCGATAAAAAAGCGATTGTTTCAAAGATGGCGCAGCCCGGTCAATGGCCTGTGCCTCCTGGTTTGAAAAAAACCGGTCTGCAATGGACAGATCTATGGTGCGCTGCATGTCTTCAATATCCACACCGATGTCATGTGTCAGAGTCAGGGCACAGACTGCGACATGACCGCTGTGGGAAAGGTTGAAGCAAACGGGTGGATCGGTGAAGCCGCAGATAAGTTTTGGTTTTCCGTACCTGTTTTCAGTAAATTGAATGGTATCTGCAGGTCTGCCGGTGTATCTGGCCAGGATCTGCTTCAAAAACACCCGCGCTGCCCGGCGGACATGCTGTAGCTGACCGATACGAGTATAAAACAAATGAACCTGTCCGGGTGTCAACATTGCTTGATTCAAAAGATCCTGGCTCCATCAAATTTGAGGTAACTTCTGAAAATTTCTTTGCCGTATATTAACATGATTGGTATGTTTACGCAGTATTGATTTAACAGATCGGGAAAGATGCCATGGAAATATTGAAAACCATCTTTGGATATAATGATTTCCGTCCGCTGCAAAAAGAGATCATCGACCACATCCTGGCAAAAAAGGACACCCTGGTGGTGCTTCCCACCGGCGGCGGAAAATCGTTGTGCTTTCAGCTGCCGGCCCTGGTGTTTGACGGGCTCACCATTGTGGTGTCTCCCCTGATTTCCCTGATGAAGGACCAGGTGGACCAGCTGCAGGAAATGGGGGTGTCAGCGGTGTGCCTGAACTCCAGTCTGGCCCCTGACCAGTACCGGCACCATGTGTCCCTGATCCGTCAGAACCGGGTCAAACTGTTGTATATCGCTCCGGAATCCCTGGTGCGGCCCCAGATCCTGGACATGATAGATGCCGTAACCGTGGACTGCCTGGCCATTGACGAAGCCCACTGCATCTCCGCCTGGGGCCATGATTTCCGGCCGGAATACCGGCACCTGACCCAGATCCGGTCCCGGTTTCCTGAAGCGGCCTGTGCCGCGTTCACGGCCACGGCCACGCCCGCCGTGCAAAAAGACATTCAGGCCAGCCTGGGATTTTCACGCGATACCGGGTTCAAGGCGTTCATCGGCAGCTTTGACCGGGAAAACCTGCTGATCCGGGTGCTGTTCAAGGAAGCCCCTTTGCAGCAGACCCTGGAATTCTTAAACACCCACAAACAGGATTCCGGCATCATCTATTGCCTGTCCAGAAAACAGGTGGAAACCCTGTCCGCCCAGCTGGCGGATCGAGGCTTTTCCGTGCGGCCTTATCATGCAGGCCTGACAGATGAAGACCGTCACCGGTTCCAGACCGAATTCATCCGGGATGACGTACGGATCATGGTGGCCACCATCGCTTTTGGCATGGGCATTGACAAACCCAATGTCCGGTTCGTGGTCCATTATGACCTGCCCAAAAGCGTGGAAAACTATTACCAGGAAATCGGCCGGGCCGGCCGGGACGGGCTGGATGCGGAGTGCCTGCTCCTGTTCTCCCATGGAGACATCCCCCGGTTGAAAACGCTTGTCACAACCCCGGATGAACAGCAGAACCGGGCCGCCCGGTTTCACCTGGAGGACATGGTGCGGTTTGCCGAAGCCGAAGACTGCCGCAAAAAACGGCTGCTGGCCTATTTCGGGGAGACCGCCAAATACGATGACTGCGGCATGTGCGACAACTGTCTGGCAGCCAAAGACCAGGTTCAGGATCTCACCACGGAAGCCCAGAAATTTCTGTCCTGCGTGAAACGCTCCGGCGAGCGGTTCGGGGCCGGCCATGTCATCGATGTGCTCCGGGGGGCGGAAACCAAAAGAATATTCCAGTTCCGGCACCATTTGCTGTCCACCTACGGCATCGGTACGGATCTGTCCAAAAAGCAGTGGTTCTACCTGTCCCGGCAGTTCCAGAGCAAAGGGTTTGTCCAGCGGGAAGAGACCTATGGCGGCCTGACCCTGACCCCGGCGGCCTGGGGGGTATTGAAAGGCGAAACAACGGTGTCCGGATGGCTGGACCTCCGTCACCGGCTTCCCCAGGCCGAAGAGGCGGCAACCGGTGCTGAATCCGCTGATTCCGCGATCCCTCCCCATCACCCGGACCTGTTCGAACGGCTGCGGCAGAAACGCAAAGAACTGGCAGACCAGGCCGGTGTGCCGCCCTATGCCGTGTTCCCCGACAAAACCCTGATGGAGCTGGCCACGTTTTTTCCACGAACGGAGGAGGATTTTCTGAATACGTTTGGGGTCGGCAAAACCAAGCTGGAAAAATACGGCCCGGCTTTTATGACACTCATAAAGGATTTCTGCGCCGTCCATGCCATTTCCCATGTGCCGGAAAGAACGCCCCCGGCTCCGGTTGTCACGGACACCGTCTCAAAGGAAAAACGCCATGTCCAGGTGGGCCGGATGTACCATGACGGCATGTCTGTCAAAGATATCGCCGGACAGTTTCATGTGAAACAAATCACCATCATCCACCATCTGTACCGGTATTTCCAGGACGGAAACCGGATCCAGGCCGGCCATGTCATCGATGACTGCGCTGTCCCGCCCGATGTTCAGGAGAAAGTGTGTCAGGCCTTTGACACCCATGGATATCATTTCCTGAAACCGGTGTTCCAAGCCATGGACCGGGAAATCCCCTATGATGACCTGCATCGGCTGCGGATTCATTACCTGTATGCCAACCATATCGAGCCCCCTTCGAAAATGGATGACGAAACGAATGCCGATCCGGATCAGCCGGCCGGACCTGGCCATCAATCATCTTCAATCGCCCCTTCTTGAATAATCCGGTTTCATTCGTCTGCCAGATACCGGTCATAGATCTTCCTGACTGCATCGGTCAATTCCTTGAACCGATCAGCCGATACCTGTAACGGTTTTTCCTGAAGGGTCAGCCGATGGACCACCTGGCGCAGGGTGACATAGGCTTTTTGAAGAACACCGCTTTCCTCGCCGGAGATCAGTCCTTCACAGCTCAAGCCTTCCAGGAGCCGGACATTGTCGGTCCACACCGTGACATCCGGATGGCCGGCCCCTTGCCGGAGCGTGAGATACTGCACCAGAAACTCGATGTCCACGATGCCGCCGAATCCTTGTTTGAGATCAAACCTCCCGGTGTCCGACTTGAGTTTCTGACTGCGCATGCGTTCGCGCATCTCCCGGACCGCCTGTTTCAGTTCTTCGGCCGGCCGGGGACGGCACAGGATTTTGTGCCGGATATCATTGAACCGGTCCATCAGGGATTGGTCTCCGGTGATGGGCCGGGCCCGGATCAGGGCCTGGTGTTCCCAGGTCCAGGCCTGGGTGTCCATATAATCTTCGAACGCGTCGATATGAGAGACGATCATGCCGGCATCGCCTCCCGGCCGCAGGCGCATGTCGGCCCCGTACAGGGTGCCGGCCGGGGTATGCATGGTCAGGGCGTGAATGATGCGCTGTCCCAGATTGCCGTAGAACCGGACCGTTTCAATGGACCGCTCCCCGCCCGTGGTTTCCCCGTGTTCCCCCTGGTACAGAAACACCAGGTCCAGGTCGGACTTGTACCCCATCTCCAGCCCGCCCACCTTGCCGTAGGCCACGATAGCGAACCCGCAGTGTTCGATGTCGTCGCCTGTCAGATCCGGTGGAATCCCGTACCGGGTGGAAACAATGTGCCAGGCGATGCGCAGCACCCGGGCCAGAACGGTTTCCGCGATATAGGTGAGATGATCGCTGACCTTCATGAGCGGGTAGTTGCCGCTCACATCCGCGGCTGCCACCCGCAGGGTATTGACCTGGCGGAAAATGTTCAATTCCTCCAGCAGGTATTCCAGATCATGGGGATCGATCTTGGCCATCCGGACCGCCATTTCCTTTTCCAGGGCCGCTTTTTTCGGCAGGGCATACAGCGTGGCCGGGTGCAGAAGCTCATCCAACAGCACGGGATGACTGGCCAGAAAAGAGATGATCCAGGGACTTTTTTCCGCCAGGGTGATCAGGGTGTCCAGGGCCTGGGTATTCTCGATGAGCAGAGACAGATACGTGGTCCGGCGCTCGATGGTGATGATCAGATCCACCAGCCGGACCAGCACGGCATCACTGTCTTTTGCCCGGCCCGCTTTTCTCAGCAGGACCGGTACCAGCCGGGCCAGTTTCTTGCGGCCGGCCGGGGTCAGGCGCTGGGTGTTGGGATGACCGGCCAGGGAACGGAGCACGGACAGGACCCGGCCTGGGTCTTCAAACCCGGCCACCTGGATGGCTTCCTGGGAAAACTGGGGATCATTGATGTTGAGCCACATCTCCTTGAGTTCTCTGGCTCCCGGATCTCTGGCATCATCGGCATCTGTCACCAGCAGCTGGGAAAAATGACCGTGCACACAGGCAATGACCTGATCCAGTTTTTCCCTGAACGGGCCAAAGGAATCAAATCCCGTGGAAAGGGCCAGAATTGCCTGCTGATCCGGATGTTCCGGAATATCATGGGTTTGCAGGTCCTGGTATTCCTGAAGCCGGTTTTCCACCGTCCGCAGGAACCGGTAGGACTCAATCAGGTCATCCCGGGTACCGGTATCAATACAGTCGTGGCCGGCCAGCAGGTGCAGGACCTGTAAAATCCCCGGGGCCTGCAAAGACGGCTCCACCCCGCCCCGGATGAGCTGGAACAGCTGGCCGAAAAATTCGATCTCCCGGATGCCCCCGGCCCCCAGCTTGATGTTGTTTTTCAGGCGGGCGTTTTTCACCTGCAAGGTGATACGCTGCTTCATGTCCCGAAATGAGTCAAAGGAGCCGTAATCAAAATACCGGCGGTAAATAAACCCGTTTAGATTGTGGAGCAGCAGGCGGCCGGCGGCCAGGTCCCCGGCCACGGGTGCGGCTTTTATCATGGCATACCGTTCCCATTCACGGCCCTGGGTCTGGAAATACTCCACAAACGCATCCGCACTCATCACCAGGGGCCCGCTGTCTCCGAACGGCCGCAGCCGGGTGTCCACCCGGTAAAAATGCTGTCCGCTGTCTGAAGCAAAGAATTTGAGAAACTGCTTGCACAACCGGGTGAAAAAATCCAGATTCGAGGTGTTGATCCGGTCTTCCAGATAAGTGTTGCCTTCTTTGGGGTACACAAAGATGAGATCGATATCCGAGGAAAAATTCAGCTCTTTGGCCCCCAGCTTTCCCATGCCCAGAATCACCATCTGCTGGGGATGACCATGCTGATCCATGGGCGTGCCATGGGTGGTGCATAGTTTTTCATAAAGCACATCCAACGCCTGATTCACGCAGGCAATGGCCAGCTCCGACAGATCGGACAGGGTGTCGATCAGCCCGGCCTTGCCGGTCAGATCCCGCCAGGCAATACGGATGATTTCCCGGAACTTGAATGCTTTGAGCACGGTTTTTGCCTGGTCCGTATCCGCTTCTGCCGTCTTTTGCAGGGCCTGGTTCTGATACCATCCCGGATTTCTCATTCGTTCCAGGTCCCCGGAATCCGACAGTTCCTGAAGGATGTCCGGCTGTTTTGCCAAAGTTTCCGCCACAAAATCGCTGAACAGAAACACCCGGATCAGATCGGCCGGATCCACGCTCAAGTCATCATGTGACAGACCCCTGTCTTTAAGACCGGCAGCAAATCGCTCCAGCCGGGTGATCAGCAGATTTTTCAACGATACCGGAAGCCGGGGAAATACCGTTTCGATCATCGAAATACTATCTTTTAGATCCATGACACCGCCAAAGGATTGTGATGGTTCTTTTTTGAAAAATGACCCCGGACATCATTTTCTGAACAGAATACCCTTGTCCACAGCCCCGGCCCGGGCTGTACCCGTGAGCACCATGGCCTGGGTCAGCTCTTCTTTGACCTGATCCAGATAAGCAACGACCCCGTCCTTGAGCCCGCCCACAGCCGCCACGGAAAAAGGCCGGCCGATCATGACCGCATCCGCGCCCAGGGCAAGCATCTTGAGAACGTCCGCGCCGGTGCGTACCCCGCCATCCGCCAGAACCGCCATATCGCCCTTGACTGCCGCGGCCACATCCGCAAGAACCCGGGCGGTTCCCGGGGTGTGGTCCAGAACCCGCCCCCCGTGGTTGGAAACCACAATGCCCGCCGCTCCGGCGTCCCGGACCGCCCTGGCATCGTCCGGGGTCATGATCCCCTTGACGATAAATCCGGCCGGACAGCGTTTGATGATCTCTGCCAGTTTGGCCGCCGGTTTGGGGCTGACGGGCCGTCCCATCTTCCTTAAGGTGATCAGCCCGGCCGCGTCAATGTCCATGCCGATGATCCGGGCGCCGCTGGCAACCGCCTTGTCCATTTTTTCGAACAGTTCCGCATCTTCCCAGGGTTTGATGAACGGGATGCCCTCGCCGCCCAGACGGGTGATGGCGGAAAACCCGGTTTCCGAGATAAACGGGGGTACGCCGTCTCCGGTGCATCCCAGGGTGCCGTGTGCCCGGCAGCCCTCCAGCACGCCAGTGACATACGCCTCTTCAGAAATCTGCCCTCCCATGTTAAAGGACACACCGCCGATGGGCGCCGCCAGCACGGGCATCTTCAAAGTCCGGCCCAAGATCTGAACCGACGTGTCCGGCTCGGTCACATCATGCACCAGATGCATGTTAAAATTATATTCCGCAAGGGCCAAGACGTTGTCCTTGAAAGAAGCGGCCGTACCCAGTCCCCCCATGCCGGGCACCTCACCGGCACAGGCCCGCCCGTCACATATCGGACAAACCCTGCAATAGCCCGCCATTCTTTCTCTGGCCTTTTTTCGCACATCCTGTAAATCCATAAGTTACTCCCGCATTTGAGATTTAAGGATTCATTCTTGATAATACCCGGTGTTTTATGCTATTTATTGAGGCTTCATTTACAGGGGACAAAGATTAACATATCAACTCAGGTGTGAACAGGGAAAAACAACATGAAAGCATTACTCGCCCTGGAAGACGGCAGGACATTTGCCTGCAGAAGTTTCACAGGATCCGGGGAGGCCGGTGGTGAAGCGGTATTTAACACCAGCATGACCGGATATCAGGAAATTCTCACCGATCCGTCCTATTACGGCCAGATGGTGACCATGACCTATCCGCTCATCGGCAATTACGGCATCAGTCCTGAAGATGTGGAATCCGGCCGTGTCCAGGTAGCCGCCTTCATCGTCAAGGAATACCAGGATTTTCCCTCCAATTTCAGGTCCCGGGGGACTCTGGCGGATTATCTGATCAAAAACCATGTCTTAGGTGTGGAAGACCTGGACACCCGGGCGCTCACCCGGCATATCCGCAAATCAGGGGCCATGCGGGCTGTGATCTCCACATCAGACCTGAATCCGGAATCCCTGGTGGCCAAAGCCCGGCAGGTGCCGTCCATGGCCGGCAGCGATCTGGTGCAGCATGTAACCACCAAAAAACCGTATTTCTGGAAATACAACCAGCCGGATTATGTGCCCGTGGAAACCCTTTCCAACGCCTTTGTCTGGCGGCACCGGGGAAAAAAACATTCAGTGGTGGCCATTGATTTCGGCATCAAGTACAATATCATCCGCTGCCTGGAGAATGCCGGATGCGAAGTGCTCACCGTGCCGTCAAAGACATCTGCGGATGTCATCAAAGCGCTCCTGCCGGACGGTATCTTTCTGTCCAACGGTCCGGGAGATCCGGAACCATTGACTTATGCCGTGGACACCATCCGACAGCTGCTGGGGTCGGTGCCGGTTTTCGGCATCTGTCTGGGAATGCAGCTTTTGGGACTGGCCATGGGCGGCAAAACCCTTAAAATTAAATTCGGGCACCGGGGTGCCAACCAGCCGGTGAAAAACCTGGCCACGGGCAAGGTGGAGATCACCTCCCAGAACCACGGGTTTGCCGTGGACCTGGACAGCCTGAAGGACAAATCATCGGCCCTGTCCCACATCAACCTGAACGAAGCCTCCCTGGAAGGAATCAGCGATGACACGCTCAGGGCCTTTGCCGTGCAGTATCATCCGGAAGCCTCGCCCGGTCCCCATGATGCGGCCTATCTTTTCAACCAGTTTGCCAAAGTGATGACCCATGCCAAAGCGTAACGATATCCATAAAATTCTGATCATCGGGGCCGGCCCCATTATCATCAGCCAGGCCTGCGAATTTGACTATTCCGGGACCCAGGCCTGCAAAGCCCTGAAAGAAGAAGGATTCGAGGTCGTACTCATCAACTCCAATCCCGCCACCATCATGACCGACCCGGAAACCGCGGACCGGGTCTATATCGAGCCGGTGACCCCGGACACGCTGTGCAAAGTGATCAAAGCGGAACGGCCCGATGCGGTGCTGCCCACCCTGGGAGGCCAGACCGCATTGAACACGGCCATCGAAGCCGCCAAAACCGGCATTTTCGAAGAATACGGCGTGGAACTGATCGGGGCATCCATCGAGGCGATCCACAAGGCGGAAGACAGGGAACTGTTCAGGGACGCCATGAACAAAATCGGGCTGCGGATTCCCAAAAGCGGATTTGCCCACAATTTTGCCGAAGTGGAAGAGGTTGCCAAAAAGATCGGATTTCCTTTGATTGTCCGCCCCAGCTTTACGTTAGGCGGCACCGGCGGCGGGGTGGCCTATAACATGGAAGAGTTGAACCGTGTGGCCAAATCCGGTCTGGACGCATCGCTCATCAGTCAGATCCAGCTGGAGGAATCCGTGCTGGGATGGAAGGAATACGAACTGGAGGTGATGCGGGACCATGCCGACAACGTGGTCATCATCTGTTCCATCGAGAATGTGGATGCCATGGGAGTGCACACCGGGGATTCCATTACCGTGGCCCCGGCCCAGACGTTGTCGGACAAGGAATACCAGGTGCTGCGGGACGCGTCCATTGCCATCATCCGGGAGATCGGCGTGGACACGGGCGGGTCCAACGTCCAGTTTGCGGTGAACCCGGAAAACGGGGACGTGATCGTGGTGGAAATGAACCCCAGGGTTTCCAGGAGTTCGGCTCTGGCCTCCAAGGCCACGGGGTTTCCCATTGCCAAGATCGCGGCCAAGCTGGCCGTGGGATATACCCTGGATGAAATTCCCAATGACATCACCGGTGAAACCATGGCCTGTTTTGAACCATCCATTGATTACTGCGTGGTCAAGATTCCCAGGTGGACCTTTGAAAAATTTCCCGAGGCCAAGGATGTGCTCACCACGGCCATGAAATCCGTGGGAGAAACCATGGCCATCGGCCGGACCTTCAAGGAGGCGTTTCAAAAGGGGCTCAGATCCCTGGAAATCGGCCGGGCCGGGTTCGGGGCCGACGGCAGGGATCTTTTGCCTGATTCCGTGGCGGGCACCGACCTGGAATATCATCTGTCCACCCCCAATTCCCAGCGCCTGTTCTACATCAAATACGCCCTGAAACACAACATGCCCATCACCATGCTGTATGAGTTGACCCATATCGATCCCTGGTTTCTGCATCAGATGAAACAGCTTGTGGATATGGAAAACCAGATCAAGCTGGCCGGCAAGAACCTGCCCAAAGACCTGCTGGAAAAAGCCAAGAAATACGGGTTTTCCGACCGCCAGATAGCCCATCTCACGCACCTGACCGAAAAACAGGTGGCCCAGGAAAGAAAACTGCTGGGACTGGTGCCGGTGTATAAACTGGTGGATACCTGTGCCGCGGAATTTAGGGCTGTCACCCCTTATTATTATTCCACGTATGAAACCGAATGCGAAGCCCGAGTGAGCGACCGGAAAAAAGTGATCATCCTGGGGGGCGGTCCCAACCGCATCGGCCAGGGCATTGAATTTGACTACTGTTGTGTGCACGCTTCCTTTGCTTTGAAAGAAGAGGGCGTGGAATCCATCATGGTCAACTCCAACCCGGAAACCGTGTCCACGGACTATGACACCTCGGACAAGCTGTATTTCGAACCCCTGACCCACGAGGATGTGCTGCACATCGTGGAAAAGGAAAAGCCGTTCGGCGTGATTGTCCAGTTCGGGGGTCAGACCCCGCTGAACCTGGCCACCGGACTTCAGAAGGCCGGGGTTCCCATTATCGGCACCTCTCCGGAAAGCATTGACCGGGCCGAGGATCGGGATCTGTTCCAGGCCATGATGGACAAGCTCGGACTGCGGCAGCCGGAAAACGGCATTGCCCATTCCTATGAAGAGGCTTTGGCCGTGGCCAGAGAAATCGGGTATCCGGTCATGGTGCGGCCCTCTTTTGTGTTAGGCGGCCGGGCCATGAAAATCGTGTATGACGAAAGTGATCTGGAGGCGTTTTTTGAGCTGGCGGTTCAGGCCTCCCCGGACAAGCCCGTGCTCATCGACAAATTTCTGGAAGAAGCGTTCGAACTGGACGTGGATGCGATTTCCGACGGTGAGACCACGGTCATCGGCGGGATGATGGAACATATCGAGGAAGCCGGCATCCACTCGGGCGATTCCGCCTGCGTGCTGCCCCCGTATTCCATTGATCCGCACCATATCGAGGAGATGGCGGATGCGGCCAGGGCCATTGCAAAGGAACTCCGGGTCAAAGGATTGATGAACATCCAGTTCGGCATCATGAACGACACCGTGTATGTCATCGAAGTCAATCCCCGGGCTTCCCGGACCATTCCGTTCGTGTCCAAGGCCATCGGCGTTCCCCTGGCCAAGCTGGCCACCCAGGTGATGCTGGGCAAAACCCTGAAAGAGCTGGGCTTTACCCAACAGGTGATCCCGCCCTACTATTGTGTCAAGGAAGCGGTGATGCCTTTTGACCGGTTTGAAAACGTGGATCCGGTCCTGGGGCCGGAGATGAAATCCACGGGCGAGGTCATGGGGATCGATATGGACCTGGGCGCGGCTGTGGCTAAATCCCAGATCGCCGCCGGCCAGAAACTGCCGGAAACCGGTACCGTGTTCATCTCGGTCCAGGACAAGGACAAAGAAGCGGCACTGCCCGTGGCAAAAGACTTTCATGACATGGGGTTCACCATCATGGCCACACGGGGAACCGCGGCATTCCTGGAAGAACACCAGGTCCCGGCCACCCCGGTGAAAAAAGTGTCAGCCGGCCGGCCCCATGTGGTGGATGCGGTGAAAAACAAGGAGATTCAGCTGATTCTCAATACCGGCGCCACCAGCCAGACCCAGCGGGACGGATATGAAATCCGCCGGGCCGCCATTAAATACAAAATCCCTTATGCCACCACCACCGACGGCACCCGGGCCATTTTAAGTGCCATCAAGGCCTTGAAAAAAGAACCCCTGTCCGTTAAACCCATCCAGGAGTATCATAAGCAAAATGTCTGACCATCTGACGCTTCCTTCCAGTGAACGCCCCAAAGATGAATGCGGGGTGTTCGGACTGTACCAGCACCCGGAAGCCGCACAAATCACCTATTTCGGATTGTATGCCCTTCAGCACCGGGGCCAGGAAAGTGCGGGGATTTCCGTGAACCGGGGCATCAACGATAAAATTTTTTCCCACAAAGGCATGGGCCTGGTGCCGGATATTTTTGACATGAAAGACCTTGAACGCATCGAGGGGGGGTCCGCCATCGGGCATGTGCGATACTCTACCACCGGGGATTCCGTGCTTCTAAATGCCCAGCCTTTTGTGGTGAATCACCGGCACCGCTCCTATGCCCTGGCCCACAACGGCAACCTGGTGAATGCCCACATTTTGAGACGGGAACTGGAAGAAAAAGGGTCAATCTTTCAGACCACCATGGATTCAGAGGTGTTTTTGCACCTGTTTATCAAAAACCTGGTCAAAGGTGACTATGAAAATGCCATTTTAAAAGCGGTTTCCAAAATTCAAGG
>CALGAJ010000036.1 GCA_937951975.1 uncultured Desulfotignum sp. | reverse complement strand
CCTTTCCAGGCAAAGATGCCGCCGGAAAACCGGTACACATTTTTATATCCGAGTTTTTTTGCCCAGACAGCCCCGTTATGGCTTCTGGTGCACTTCACAAAGCCGCAGTAAATGACGATGGTCTTTTCCAGGTCATCTCCCAGAAGGGCTTTGAAATCTTCTTTTGTTTTTCCGTCGGTTTCCTTGGTGTCCCATTCGGTCATATCCGGGATAGGAAAGAGAAACTGTTCGGCTGTCGGCACATGCGCTTTTTTATAGCTGTCTTCATAGGGCATGGTGTCAACGATCACCATGTTTTTCCCTGCATCCATCCAGCTTTTGAGTTCCTCTGCCGTTACAAGGTCATAGTTTCCGTTTTTGACTTATCTGGCGAGTTTCACCGCCACTTTTTCGGTTTCAAGTTCGGCTTCAAACTTATTGTCAAACAGTGCCCATGCCGGTGAGATGGTGCTCACGACCAGGAAAAGTGCCGCTGCTGCGGCCATCAGAGATTGAACGGGTTTCATGAAAGAGCTCTCCTTTTTTGAAAAAAATGGTTGAATAACTGATTCCAGGAAACAGGATTGTGGGGTTTTCGCCGGCGCCACAGATACAGAAACCCCGCCATGCCCGCCATGAATACATCCCTGACAAGGGCCTGTCTGAGACTGTGGAACGCCTGCGCTTCAGGGTCTGATTCTCCGAAACAGCCGCAGTCGATATCATAGCCCATGCCGATACCGTATGAAAGCAGGGCCATGAACATCACCAGCAGCACTGTAATCGTACCAAGGCTGGCCCTGATATCCAGAATCAGGCCGGCACCGGCAGCAGATTCAGTCAAAGCAATCACAAAGGCTGCCATGTCTGTCAATTGCCGGGGAAGCATGCCCCAGGCATCAATGATTCCTGCGAACGCTTCCAGATCAGTCAACTTGAGCACACCGGAATACAAAAAAATCCCGCCCAGGAAGACCCGGACAGCCATATAGGTATTTTTTGACGCCAGTATTTTTAACAGAACTTCTCCCATCTATGCCCGCTTCCTGTTTGTTTACAAATAATTACTTTGCCCAAAACCAACTGGATAATCAAATTGATAATTCGGATGGAAACACAGATGGAGATTTAAAAAATCAATACAGGCGAATGATTGCCCGTGCGATCTGACAGAATCCGCTATCGCCTTAAGGAGGCCATGATCCTGTAAACTATTGATGTTTTCAATGGTACTGCCTGAATCTATTAACAGAATCAATTTTACATCTTTCCGGCCAGAATATATTAAACAGAACCAGCCAGTAATAAATAAAAAACAAGGAGATTCAGATGGTTTTGAAACGCAGTATAGTGATGCTTGTTCTGATGGCGGTATCCCCCTTTTTCCTGGTATCGGCCCAGGCCGGGGCGATTGATTCGTTCAGCGGTCTGTCCGGAGAGATCCGGATCTCCGGCGGAACCGCCCATATTCCGGTGATGAAAGAAGCGGCCAAACAGATCATGAGCGCCAATCCCGGGATCTCCATCAGCATTGCCGGCGGCGGATCGGGCGTGGGGATCAAGCAGGTGGGGGAAGGGATTGTGGATATCGGCAATTCAGGCCGGGCCCCTTCGGATGCCGAAAAGGAACAATATGGTCTCAAGCTGTTCAAATGGGCCATTGACGGGGTGGGCGTGGCAGTTCATCCGGACAACCCGGTCACATCCCTGACCAAGGCCCAACTCAAAGACATTTACAGCGGGAAGATCACCAACTGGAAAGACCTTGGCGGAAAAGAGGCGTCCATCACGGTCTACACCCGGGATGAATCCAGCGGGACCCGGGAGGTTTTCTGGAAAAAAGCCCTGGACAAAGGAGATATTGTGTCCAGTGCCAATTTCGTGGTATCCAACGGGGCCATGAAAACCGCCATTGCCAATGATCCCAATGCCATCGGTTATGTGTCCGTGGGGCATATGGATGCCAGTGTGGCCGGCGTGGCCCTGGACGGGGTTTCCCCCACCATCGATACGGTCAAATCCGGTGAATACAAAGTGGCCCGTGGGCTTTACAGCAACACCAAAGGCGATCCTTCCGGATTGACCAAATTGTTCATCGAGTATCTGCTGAGTCCGGAAGGACAGCAGATCGCGGTACAGAAAGGATTTGTGCCCGTAAATTGACCCGCGTGTTCCAAAAGACGGCCCGGATCGTATTTTTTTTGAGTGCCGCAGCCAGTGCCATGGCTGCGGCACTGGTGTTTGGTTTCCTTCTGGTGTTCGGATTTCCTTTGATCGGCGGGGGCGAGTTTTTCTCTCTGCTGACCCGGCCCTGGTCCCCGGGGCAGGGGCTGTACGGGTTTCTGCCCATGATCACGGGAACGGCGGCCATCTCGTTTCTGAGCATTGTGTTTGCATTGCCTTTGAGCCTGGGCACTGTGTGTTTCATGGGCGGGCTGGGTCCGGCCCGGATCAGCCGGCTTGTGGACGGATTTGTCCGGTTCATGACGGGCATCCCCACGGTGATTTATGGGTTTTTAGGTATTTTTCTGCTGGTGCCCGTGGTCAGAACCCTGTTCACTTCCGCCGGGTCCGGCATGTGCATTTTGTCCGCCTCCCTGATGCTCTCTTTGCTGGTCAGCCCCACCATGATCATTTTTTTCAAGGACGGGTTTGATTCCGTGGATGTCCGCTATATCCAGGCGGCGGATGCCCTGGGGGCGGACAGCGTGCAGCGGCTGATCTACGTGATCCTGCCGGAGGCATGGCCGGGCATTGTCACCGGGATCATCATGGGACTGGGCCGTGCCATGGGCGATACCCTGATCGCGTTGATGATTGCCGGAAATGCCGTGCATGTGCCGGGGTCGATCCTGGATTCCGCCCGGACCCTGACGTCTCATATCGCGCTGGTCTCGGCATCGGATTACGACAGCCTGGCGTTTAAATCCATTTTTGCCTGCGGCCTGACCCTGTATGTGTTGAATGCTTTTGCCGTAATCGCGGTGAGACGGCTGGGCGGAAAAAGAGGGCCGGTCTGATGAATATCCGGATTCTGGGCGGGTGCCTGCGGGTGTTTTCCTGGGGGGCGGTGCTGGTGCTGACCGGGTCTGTCCTGGTGCTGCTGGGGTATCTGCTGGTCAAGGGGGTGCCGTCGCTGGGCCGGGACCTCATCTTCGGGCAGGTGAATGTCCTGGATGCCCTGCTGCTGAAAAAGCGGGTGTTTGACGGGCTGTTTCCGGCCATCGCCGGCACCCTGAGTGTGGTGCTCCTGTCCGTGGGGCTGGCCATTCCCGTGGGGGTCTGCGCCGGCATCTACATGAGCGAGTTTGCCACGGTCCTTCAACAGCGGGTGTTTGGACTCATGTTTGACATTCTGGCAGGGATTCCGTCCATTGTGATCGGCTTGTTCGGCTTTTCCGGCGCCATCTTCATTCACCGGTATATCTCAAACGATTTCAGGCCGTGCCTGGCCGTGTCTGTGGCGGCTCTGGCGTTTCTGGTGCTGCCGTACATCACGCGCACCACCCAGGCCTCGATGCAGGGGCTTTCGATTCAGACCCGTCAGGCGGCCCTGGCCCTGGGGGCCACACGGGTGCAGAACATTTTTTATGTGCTTCTGCCGCAATCGTTTTCAGGGATTTTGTCCGGAATCATTCTGGCCATCGGCCGTTGCGCCGAAGATACCGCCGTTATCATGCTCACAGGCGTCGTGGCCACGGCCGGTATTCCCGGGTCCCTTCTGGGCAGTTACGAAGCCCTTCCGTTTTACATCTATTACATCTCATCCCAGTACACGGATGCAGAGGAACTGATGTCCGGGTACGGGGCCGCGATTATTCTGCTGGGCGTTTGCGCGGTTCTCTTTATCCTGGCGTTTCTTATCAAAAGACGACTGGCCGGTCCAGCCGGGCCGGCACCGGGGAGGTTCCATGGATAAGCCTGTCAAGATCCGGGTGGAAAATCTGACTTTTTCCTATCACCAGACACCGGTTTTCGAGAATGTCAATCTGGCGTTTGAGGCCCATGCCATCACGGCCATTACCGGGCCTTCGGGCAGGGGAAAATCCACGTTTCTGACCGTTTTGAACCGGTTGTGGGAATCCCAGCCATTTGCTGAAATGCAGGGAAAAGTCTGGATACTTCTGGACGGGCAGTGGGTGGATATCTATGGGAAAACCCTGAGCAAACCGGACCTGAGAAGAAAAGTGGGCATGGTGTTCCAGACCCCGAATCCGCTGCCCATGAGTATCTGGAAAAACATGGCGTTTCCCTTGAAACTGACCGGCATTTCCGACAAATCCCTGATAGAAGAAAAAATCAGTGCAGCGCTCCGGCAGGCGTTTTTATGGGACGAGGTCAAGGACCGCCTTCATGACAGCGCCTT
The DNA here is from genome assembly GCA_937951975.1 of uncultured Desulfotignum sp. GTDB lineage: Bacteria > Desulfobacterota > Desulfobacteria > Desulfobacterales > Desulfobacteraceae > Desulfotignum. The sequence goes on along the minus strand of CALGAJ010000036.1, from coordinate 9,371 downwards.
TGGTCTTTCCGGAGGGCAGCAGCAGCGGCTGTGCATTGCCCGGGCCCTGGTTTCGCAGCCTGAAATTCTTCTTCTGGACGAGCCCACTTCCTCCCTGGACGCCGGGGCCGCCTCCGTGATTGAAGACCTGCTGGTCCGCCTCAAGGAACGATGTACCCTGATCGTGGTATCCCATTACCTGGACCAGGTCTCCCGCATTGCCGACACGGCATTGAAACTGCAAGCCCGCGGTTTTTTACAGACATAGACCCGGGATGAAAGCTCCCGTTCAGGGAATTCTTCAGGACACCCCCTCCGGGGTTCGCGGACAGATTATTTCCTCAGGGTGGCCATGATCCGTTCCGGTGTGTCGATCAGGGCGAAGACGTCCAGGATATGTTTGACCACCAGGTCGGCAGCCAGAAGGGCGGAGCAGGCCAGGCCCTCATCCTGCAGTACGGCAATGCCGACGGCGGCATCCTTGAGCATCAGTTCATCGTTGGCCCCGTTGCCTGCGCACAGTGTGTTCCGTGCACCGAGTCCCGCAACGAAAACCTGTTTGCTCCGGGCCTGATTCCCCGGGGGGATGATCACGACCTCGCAGTCGATGTCCGCCATCTGGTCTGTGACAAATCCGAAGGTATCCGCTGTGATGACATGGCAGGCGGCCCGGCGCGACAAGGCCTGGATCGCCTCTTTGACCCCCGGGATCAGGATACCGTCGGTGGCAATGGTGCCGTTGTAATCAAACACCACGTGAAGTATCTCTTTTTTTCCCGCACCGGGGATATCTATACAAATCATCGGTGTCCCCTTTTTTTGGAAACATCATACCGGAATCCAGGATGGTGTCCAATATAAAATATGGATGTTGCCTGACGGTTCCATAGAATATCCTGATTTACATTCAAGTTGACAGAAACGGATTCTGATTCATATAATCCATCATTATTGCCGAACCTTTTTTGACTCCTTAAGGATTTCTTCTGGCACGTGTGTTGAAATCGATTGGAATGGGTGCCATGAAGCTTTTTACCTGTGACTGCTGTGGGCATCTGCTGTATTTTGAAAACACGACCTGTGTGCGTTGCGGGGCTCAACTGGGGTTTATAACGGATGCCATGCACCTGTCGGTCATCTCGGTGCCGGATGATCATGACTGTGTACGGCTGCCGGATCCCGGCCGTCAATCGTTATTTCGCAAATGCGCCAATTACGAGGATCACCAGGTCTGCAACTGGATGGTGCCGGCCGGGTCACAAGACCCTTTCTGCGTGGCCTGCCGCCTGAACAGAACCATTCCCAATCTGAAGATTCAAGGTAACCGGATCCTCTGGCACAAACTGGAAATCGAAAAGCGCCGGCTGGTGTTCAGTCTTCTGCGGCTGGGGCTTCCGGTGGACCCCCTGAGCACGCAAGGCGACGGGCTGGGGTTTGATTTTTTGGGGGATCCGAACCCTGCCTTCAGTGAGCGCGGCAGGGTGATCACGGGTCATGACGAGGGGCTGATCACCATCAATATCGCGGAGGCGGATCCCGTGATCCGGGAGAAAATGCGGATGGATATGGATGAACATTACCGCACCATCCTGGGACATTTTCGCCACGAAAGCGGCCATTACTACTGGAACCGGCTGATCAGGGACACAAAATGGCTCACTCCCTGCCGGGATTTGTTCGGCGACGAGACCCGGGATTATCCCCTGGCCCTGGAACGGCATTACCGGGACGGTCCGCCCCCGGACTGGCAGGAGCGGTTTGTCAGTGCCTATGCCGCGGGCCATCCCTGGGAGGACTGGGCGGAAACCTGGGCCCATTATCTGCATATCGTGGACACGCTGGAGACAGCCCATCATTTCGGCCTCCAGATAGACCCGGGGGTGAAGGACGATGCCTCTCTGGATGTCGAACTGGACTTTGATCCCTATCAGGAGGAGCGGTTCGAGGTCCTGACCGGGCACTGGCTGCCGGTCAGTTTTGCCCTGAACAGCCTGAACCGGAGCATGGGCCATGACCATGCCTATCCGTTTGTCCTTTCGCCCCCGGTGTTGAAAAAACTGGAATTTATCCACCGGGTTGTCCGTGGCCGGCAGTCTCAGCAGAAATGACTGCCCAATGATGTTACCCCTTCCTTGAAAGGATCTGCCATGAATTTTTCAGATTACCAGACCCAGGGATTTTATGACGAACTGTTCGATGAGAACAATATCCCCCGCCCCGGTACGGAACTGCTGGTCAATAAAATCGAGTCCCTGCCGGAAAAAGATCTGCTGCACAAACAGCGGTCCGCTGAAACCGCGCTGCTCCAGCTGGGGAATACCTTTGCCGTCTACGGCAGCGAAGAGGGCACTGAAAAGATCCTGCCCTTTGACATCATTCCCAGAATCATCAACAACAGAGACTGGCAGGTACTGGAAAAAGGGTTGAAACAGCGGATTTATGCGCTCAACCTGTTTATCCATGATGTGTACCATGACAGAAAAATTCTCAAAGACAAGGTGGTGCCTGAAGATCTGGTCATGTCCTGCGCCACCTACCGCAAACAGTGTGAAGGGCTTCATCCGCCCAGGGGCGTGTGGTGCCATGTCACGGGCACGGACCTGATCCGGGATATCGACGGCCGGTTCTATGTGCTGGAAGACAACATGCGCTGTCCTTCAGGCGTGTCTTATGTCCTGGAAAACCGGCAGGTGCTCAAACGCACTTTTCCCTATGTGTTTGCCGATTCCAGGGTGAGACCCGTGGATGATTATCCCAACAAGCTGCTGGCCACCCTGGAGTCCCTGGTGCCTCAAAATGTGCCGTCCCCGAAGATCGGGGTTCTCACCCCCGGGATGTACAACTCCGCCTATTTCGAGCATTCGTTTCTGGCCCAGCAGATGGGGGTGGAACTGGTGGAGGGCCAGGACCTGGTGGTTTCGGACGGATTTGTGTATATGCGCACCACAAGGGGGCTTCAGCGCATCGATGTGATCTACCGGCGGCTGGATGATGATTTCATGGACCCGGCCGCCTTCCGGCCCGACTCCATGCTGGGGGTTCCCGGCATCATGGATGTCTACCGCAAAGGAAAGGTGGCCATGGCCAACGCACCCGGCACGGGCATTGCCGATGACAAGGCCGTGTATGCCTATGTGCCGAAAATCATCAAATACTATCTGGATGAGGATGCCATCCTGCCCAATGTGCCCACCTTTATCTGCCGGGAGGACAAAGACCGGCAGCATGTTCTGGAAAACCTGGACAAGCTGGTGGTGAAGGCGGCCAACGAATCCGGCGGTTACGGCATGCTCATCGGCCCCCATGCCACGGAAAAAGAACGGGAGGCCTTTGCGGAACTGATTCAGAAAAACCCCAGGAACTACATTGCCCAGCCCACCATCTCCCTTTCCAGGGTGCCGACGATTGTGGGGGACCGGATCGAGGGGCGGCATGTGGATTTACGGCCGTATATTCTGTATGGTGAAGAGATCTATGTGCTTCCCGGCGGACTCACCCGGGTGGCCCTTAAGAAGGGGTCCCTGGTGGTCAACTCCTCCCAGGGCGGGGGAACCAAGGACACCTGGGTCATCGATGCCGATGAACAGGGTTCGGTAAAAACAGATACGGCCGGAACGGACAAAACGGGCAGGGCGGAGGGACACCCTGCCGGGTCCCGCCAGCCGCAGACCACCCTCGAGTCCCGGAACAGCGGCCCCCCTTCCGGGGGCCAGTCCCAGTTCATGAACCTGGAACCCAGTCAAGGAGGTGCCCATGCTTAGCCGCGTTGCCAGTTCCGTCTACTGGATGACCCGTTACGTTGAACGGGCCGAGAATATCGCCCGGTTTATCAGCGTGAACCTCAACCTTACCCTGGATTTTCCCAGTGAGTCCGGCAGCCAGTGGCAGCCCATTGTCATGACCACCGGGGACCATGACCTGTTTGAAAAAAAATACGGCACGGATTATTCCTCCAGAAATGTCATCCGTTTTCTGGCCCTGGATCCGGAATACGGCAACTCCATCCTGTCGTCTCTTCGGGCTGCCCGGGAAAACGCCCGGTCCGTCAGAGAAATCATCTCCTCGGAGATGTGGGAACAGATCAACCGCTTCTACATCGAACTGCGGGATGCGGCCAGAACCGATTTTCCCAACCGTAATCCCCACAAATTCTTCAAGATCATCACCATGCGGGGCCACATGTTTACGGGACTGCTCTATTCCACCATGTCCCACGGCGAAGCGTTCCGGTTCGCCCTGACCGGCCTGATGCTCGAACGGGCGGACAAAACCTCCCGGATACTGGATGTGAAATATTTCATGCTGCTTCCCAAAGGCGGGGAGGTGAACAGCCCCTATGATTCCATCCAGTGGGCCGCGGTCCTCAAATCCGCCAGCGCCCTGGAGATGTACCGAAAGCGGTTCCACCGGATCATCCCCCGGCAGGTGTGTGAGTTTCTCATCTTTGACGGCGAGTTTCCCCGGTCGATCCGGTATTGTCTGAAAAAAGCGGAGCAGTCGCTGCACAAAATATCGAGCAGCCCCGTGGGAACGGTGTCCAATCCTGCGGAAAGAAGCCTGGGACGTCTGTGTGCGGACATCGATTATTCCGATATCGATGAAGTGATCGACACGGGCATGCACGAGTATCTGGACGGTCTTCAGGTGAAGATCAACACCGTGGGCGCCCACATTCATGAGGCTTTTTTCAAGGTAATATCCGCAGAAAACTGATGCCGGAAATGACAGCTTTTTAATCTCAATTATTCAACGGAGAACAGTTTATGGCCATCCAGGTGGCGCTTTACCATCAAACAGACTATCGGTATGACAGAAAAATTCAGCTCGGGGCCCAGGTGGTCCGGCTGCGGCCGGCCCCACACTGCCGGACTCCCATTTTGAGTTATTCCCAGAAAATCCTGCCGGAAACGCATTTCATCAACTGGCAGCAGGACCCGTTCAGCAACTATCTGGCCCGGCTGAATTTCCCTGAGAAAACAGACCGGTTCTCCATTGTGGTGGATCTCACGGCGGAGATGATCATCATCAATCCCTTTGACTTTTTCCTGGAGCCACATGCCGAGAAATTCCCCTTCACCTATAAACCGGAACTGGCAAAGGATCTCAAACCCTTTCTCCAGGTGGACCCCCCGGGTGAAAAGCTGAAAGAATACCTGGCCGCCATCGACCGCAGCGAGATGAATACCAATGATTTTCTGGTCAAACTGAACCAGGGCCTGGAAAAAACCATCCGGTACAACATCCGCATGGAGCCCAATGTCCAGAGCAGTGAGGAAACCCTGACCAGACTGAGCGGTTCCTGCCGGGACTCGGCCTGGCTGATGGTGCAGATTCTGCGGCACATGGGCCTGGCGGCCCGGTTCGTGTCCGGGTATCTGATCCAGCTGGCCCCGGATGTCAAATCCCTGGAAGGCCCGTCCGGGCCGGAAAAAGATTTCACGGACCTGCATGCCTGGACGGAAGTGTACCTTCCGGGCGCCGGGTGGATCGGCCTGGATGCCACCTCCGGCCTGCTGGCAGGAGAGGGCCACATTCCGCTGGCCTGTACGCCGGACCCCAGGAGTGCGGCCCCGGTCACCGGACTTTTGGAGCCGTGCGAGGTGGCATTCAGCCATGACATGAAGATCACCCGGATCCATGAGGACCCCCGCTCCACCAAACCCTATCCGGAAGACACCTGGCAGGAGATCGAGGCCCTGGGCCATCAGGTGGATGAGCAGATCCTGCAGGAGCAGATCACTCTGACTATGGGCGGGGAACCCACGTTTGTGTCCGCCACGGACATGGAAGGGGATGAGTGGAACACGGCCGCTGTGGGTCCCACCAAAAAATCGTTGTCCATGGCCCTGCTCAAACGGCTCCGAAAACTGTGGGCCCCAGGCAGTCTTATGCACCTGGGCCAGGGCAAGTGGTACCCCGGGGAGTCCCTGCCCAGATGGGCGTTGAGCTGTTTCTGGCGCAAAGACGGCACCCCTTTGTGGAAAGACGATACCCTGTTTGCTGATGAAACAAAGGATTATGGGTTCGGGCCGGAACAGGCCCTGCGGTTCATGACGGTCCTCACCCGGATCCTGGGGGTGGGTCACAGGTACGTAATCCCGGCTTACGAGGATGTGTTTCACTGGTTGTGGAAAGAGCAGCGGCTGCCTGTGAATGTCACCCCGGAGGACTCCCGGCTCAAGAATCCCGAGGACCGTGCCCGCATGGCCCGGGTGTTTGAAAAAGGGGTGGGCGGGGTGACCGGGTATGTGCTGCCCCTGCAGAAAGGATCGTGGAAAAGCGGTCCCTGGCATCTGCGAAGCAGCAACCTGTTCCTGATTCCCGGGGATTCCCCCATGGGGCTGCGCCTGCCCCTGGACACACTGCCCTGGGTGGCCCCAAAAGACTATCCGCATGTGACGGCAGAAGACCCCATGGGAAAAAAAGAGCCGTTTGCCGATCCCCTGACCACCCCGGCGGACAGGGAAAAGCTCAAGGCATTGCAGGAAGAGCGGGCATCACAACCTCACATCGAAGGAGCGCCGGAAGAGGCCCTGCGGGATGATGTGAAGGCCCAGCCCCGGCCCTTTGCAGATCCGGCCTCAATATCCGAATCTGCCGCGCCCCGGTCCGGGGAATCCGCCGCCTGGGTGATCCGGACGGCCCTGTGCATTCAGCCCAGGGATGGCAAACTCTATGTGTTCATGCCTCCCATGGAAAAAGCCGTCCACTATTTCGAGCTGATTTCCGCCATCGAGGATGCCGCTTCCGTCACGGGCATGCCGGTCATCATAGAGGGGTATACCCCGCCCTTTGACCACCGCATCAACCGGTTCAGCATCACCCCGGATCCCGGGGTCATGGAGGTCAATATCCATCCGGCCCGGTCCTGGAAAGAGATGGTGGCCATGACCACGGAACTTTATGAAGCGGCCCGGCTCACCGGCCTGGGCACGGAAAAATTCATGCTGGACGGCCGCCACAGCGGCACGGGCGGGGGCAACCATATCATCCTGGGCGGGCCGCGCCCCCAGGACAGCCCCTGGCTGCAGCGGCCGGACCTGCTGCGCAGTTTTCTCACCTTCTGGAACAACCATCCCTCTTTGTCCTATCTGTTTTCAGGGCTGTTCATGGGGCCCACCAGCCAGGCCCCCCGGATTGACGAGGCCCGGCATGACAGCCTGTATGAGCTGGAGATCGCGTTTGAGACGCTCCAGAACGAGACGGCATCCGGCCGTCTCGGAGACATCGACCTTGACCGTTCATGCCCGCCCTGGCTGGTGGACCGCCTGTTCCGGCACCTGCTCACGGACCTGACCGGTAATACCCACCGGGCCGAGTTCTGCATTGACAAGCTGTACTCGCCGGACAGTGCCACGGGCCGCCTCGGGCTGGTGGAGTTCCGGTCCTTTGAGATGCCGCCCCATGCATTCATGAGCCTGGCCCAGCAGCTGCTGCTCAGGATCTTCATGGTGAAGTTCTGGAAAACCCCCTGTGAGGAAAAACTGGTGCACTGGGGCACCCGGCTTCATGACAAATTCATGCTTCCTTTTTATGTGTGGCAGGATTTCTGTGATGTGCTTGAAGAGCTGAACCGGGACGGGTATCCCCTGACACCGGCCCATTTCCACCCCCATTTCGAGTTCCGGTTCCCTTTTGTAGGCAAGGTGATCCATGCCGGTATCGAACTGGAACTGCGCACGGCCATGGAACCGTGGCATGTGCTGGGAGAAGAGCCCGGGGGCGGGGGCACGGCCCGGTATGTGGACTCCTCCCTGGAAAAGATGCAGGTGCGGGTAAAGAACATGACGGAATCCCGGTATCGGGTGACCTGCAACGGCCGGGCCCTGCCACTGCATCCCACGGGCGTCAGCGGGGAGTTTGTGGCAGGAGTCCGGTACCGTGCCTGGCAGCCGCCGTCCTGCCTGCATCCCACCATCGGCGTGCATGCGCCCCTGGTGTTTGACATTGTGGACACCTGGAGCCGGCGCGCCATCGGCGGATGCACCTACCATGTGTCCCATCCGGGCGGTCGAAGCTACGAGGTGTTTCCCGTCAACAGCTATGAGGCCGAAGGGCGGCGGGTATCCCGGTTTTTCAGCATGGGCCACACCCCGGGCCCGCTGGATCAGATGCCGGAGCCACGGGTCAATCCGCAGTTTCCCCACACCCTGGATCTGCGCAGACGCTCTTGACAAATCACCCGTATCCCATTATAGTCCTGCTGCTGATCAGGCGATAACCGTCTGAAATCGTGAAAAAAAGCTGTGTTTATAAACAGACGGTGAAAGAATTATTTTGAACAGACAACCCCGTTTGATGGATGACCCTGAGGATTCAACGGCGGCGGTTTTTCCCGGAGCCGTGTTTACAGATCCGGTCTCTGCCGCCGCCGGCTGCGGTGATGTCCTGACCCCGGAAAACCAGCTGTCTCCCCACTGGCAGGGGCTGGTCTCCTATCTCAACGGCCTGGGGTCCCCGGAGCTTGAGCGGAGATGGCAAAAGGCCCGCCGGATGATGCATGAGCATGGTGCGGCCTATAACGTGTTCGATGAAAAAGAAGGAACGGCCCGGCAGTGGGAACTGGACCCCATCCCGTATCCTGTGTCGCCGGAAACCTGGGCCCTGCTGGAAAAGGGCGTTTCCCAGAGAACCCGGCTCCTCACCGCGATATATGATGATATTTACGGCCCCCAGACCCTGATCAGAAACGGGCATATTCCGCCGGAACTGCTGTTTGCCAACCCCCGCTTTCTGCGTCAGTGCCATGACCTTTACCCGAAAAGCGCGGCAACCCTTTCCTTTTATGCCACCCATCTGTGCCGGGGGGGCGACGGCACCTGGCAGGTGATCTCCCATGGGACCCAGGCCCCTTCAGGTGCCGGGTATGCGCTGGAAAACCGCATCATCCTGTCCCGGATTTTTCCCCGGATGTTCCACGCCGGCAAAGTGCTGCGCCTGGCCCCGTTTTTCAAATACCTGACTCACTGCCTCATGGCAATATCCGCATCCGGGAAAAGGGAACCCGCAATCGTCATGCTGTCTTCCGGGCCGGCCGGCCCCACCTATTTTGAACAGGTGTTTCTGTCCAGATACCTGGGCGTCACCCTGGTGGAGAGCAGTGACCTGACCGTGCGGGGGGATGCCGTGTTCCTCAAGACACTCGGGGGGCTTTCCCCTGTGGATGTGATTCTGAGGCGGATTCCGGATATGTCCTGTGACCCCCTGGTCTTTAACCACCCGTCCGCTGCAGGCATCGCCGGCCTTGTCCAGGCGGTCCGGGCCGGCGGGGTGGCCGTGAGCAATCCTCTGGGAAGCACGGTGCTGGAAACCCCGGGATTTCTGCCTTTTCTGCCCGGCATCTGCCGGGTGCTCCTGGGAGAAGAGATGGTCCTTCCGAATGTCTCCACCCG
>CALGAJ010000035.1 GCA_937951975.1 uncultured Desulfotignum sp. | reverse complement strand
ATGCTGTTTGACAATGCGGTCCTCCAGGGAGTGAAAGCTGATGATACAGACTCGGCCGCCCGGGGTCAGCAGGTCCGGGACCTGTTCCATGAACCGGGTCAGATGATCCAGTTCCCGGTTCACGGCAATGCGCAGCGCCTGAAATACGCGAGTGGCCGGATGTATTTTTGACGCGGCGGCCCGGGCTTTGGGGATGGAGTCCACAATGATCCGGGTCAATTGCCGGGTGGTTTTCAAAGGATGAACGGTCCGTTCCCGGACAATGGCCCCGGCAATGCGGCGGGAAAATTTTTCTTCGCCAAAGGAAAAAAACAGGTCTGCCAGGGCCTGCTGAGAAAAGGTGTTTACTATGATTTCAGCCGTCATGTTCTGTCGGGTATCCATCCGCATGTCTAAAGGTTCATCCCGGTTGAAACTGAATCCCCGGTGTGCCCGGGTGATCTGGTTGAATGAAAAGCCCAAGTCCAGCACAATGGCATTCACCCGGGTGATATCATGCTGATCCAGGATCGCTGAAAGGTGCGAGAAATTGTCATGAACCAGAATGATGTTCTGTTTGAACGGGTGCAGCACGTTGCGGGCGTGGGTGATGGCATCCAGATCCTGATCGATTCCGATGAACAGTCCGTCCGGGAGAATGGCCTGTATGGTTGCACGGGCATGTCCCGCGCCTCCCAGGGTCCCGTCCACACAGATATCACCGGGTTTCAGGTTCTGATACGCAAAAACTTCCGCCGGCATCACGGACGTGTGGTCAAATCCCATGGCTACAGCCCCAGGGAAGCAATTTCCTCCCTTACTTCCTCTTTTTCAAGTTCCTGCTCCATTTTGGCGTTTTCCTGATCCCATCGTTCCCGGGCCCATATTTCAAACCGGTCCAGAACCCCCACCAAAACAATGTCTTTTTCAATGCCTGCATAGGTGCGCAGACTGGGAGGGATTAAAATCCGGTCCTGTTTGTCACATTTCAGCGGGCAGGCATTTCCCAGGAAAAACCGTTTGAATTTTTCCATGGCCGCGCTTTTGGCGGCCAGAATTTTTTTCTCCAGCTGTGTCCATTCATTAAACGTGTAAGCATACAGGCATCCATCCTTGATGGAAACCACAACTCCATATTCATCATCGGCCTTGAGCACATCCCGGAACCGTGCCGGAATAATAATCCTGCCCTTTGGGTCGATGGTATGAAAGGAGCTTGATCGAAACATGTGTATGGCCTGTTTGTCAGTTTTTGGGTAAAAGATCCACTTTCCTCCACCATTTGACACACTCTTGCTAAAATTCAGGCATAAGTCAAGAAAAAAAACAAATAAATGTAAAAAAAAACAGGCGGGTATTTGTCAGATAAGAGACGGATTAGTCAGTATTATAGATGAGAGTCAGCAGCGGGGAGTAAAGTGGATTGAAAAGTGGAGCAAGGGGGGGGATGGCGCCGGCCCGGGAGTCACCCGGTCAGAGGCCCGGCAATAGTGGCCCGGACGTCTTCGATGACCTCTGTCAACCGCTTTGCATCGCCCGGCAGGACATACACGGGGCGGTGCACAATAATTTCCACCGCCCCGGGGATCAGGTCCAGTGAGTCCGGGGGCAGCACGTCTCGGGAGTGCTTGACGGTGACCGGCAGAACCGGCAGTCCGGTTTCTCTGGCAAACACAAACGCCCCTTTTTTAAAGGGCTGCACCTGTCCGTTCCGGCTGCGGGTGCCTTCGGCGAAAAACAGGACCGATGCTTTTGAGGACATGCTTTTTTTTGCCTGATGAATGGATTGAATGGCTGCCTCGTGATGAGACCGGTTGATGAAGATGCATCCCAGATAATGACAGGCCGTGCCGAAAATGGGGATTTTTCTGAGTTCCTGCTTCATCACCCATTTGATATGCAGCCCCATGAATCCGTGGATCACCGGGATATCCACCATGGATTGGTGATTGGCCACCACCACATAAGAATGCCTTTGATGGAAGTTTTTTTTGCCGGTCAGCTTCACGTTGACGGGCACGATGCCGCAGGCCAGGCGGGACCATACCACGGCCAGTGCATTGGTGGCGTCCCGGGAGAAAAAGGCCCCCACAACAATGCATATCATTCCTAGAACAAGGGTGATGATCCCCATGAAAGGCATGACGATCACCCATTTATACGGCTGATATATCCACTTTAAAATTCGGTTCACAAGCTGATTTATTCCTTGGTGGTTTCCTCTTCTTCCGGTGGCGTGAGTCCGGCCAGATCAAGGGCATAGGATGTAATATCTTCAGCGACATGGGGTTTTAAAAAAAACACATAATCGTTCATGGATGAGATGGCCGGCACGGATTCTTCCATATCCGGATCAAACAGTGTCAGCATCCGGGAAGTGCCGTTGTCCAGAATCACGGTCAGACGCGGAGATGTTGCTTCCATGTCGGCTTTGTTCAAGTCCGCCGCAAACCGGTCACAGGTCAGTGAGGACATGGAATACAGCAGATTGGACACGGTTTTCGGATCCGGTGATGTGCCGTCCGGGTAATCAAAAACCCGTGTTGTGTCCTGCTTTTCATCCTCCGCCGGTTCCCGGGCGGTCAGTACCACCTGTTTTTCAGGGGTTTGAAGGGTGATTTTCTCAATGTCGGTTTCCTGAAATGCCAGAACCTGCCGGTCTCTGAATTCATCCACGGATTTGTTGAAATGGGATCGGAAACTGTCATTGGCCTGATAGATGTTGGGATCGTTTTCCAGCATCACAAACGTGTGGTTGAAAGTGGGGGCGGTTTTACCGATGTCAAAGGACATGACCGGGGTATCCCCCTGAAAGGCGGTGACAGTCAAGGCCCGGGACGGGTCCAGTTCATACCGGGCCACATCCTGTTTTTCCGAAACCAGGGCGGACAGGGTCAGCCCGGACATGACATTCAGCATTTTTTTGACAGCCCCGTCATCTGCCGGATACGCGCGTTCCGTCACCACCCATCCCGAGTCTGTTCGGACAAAATCAAGGGTTTGATCGGTTTGCGCCACCGTCAGGCGGTCGATTTTGTCTGTATTCACGGATGGGGGTTCCGGCAGGGTATAATGACGGCCGTCTTCTTTATTAAAGACAAGATAGCCGGCCAGAACCGCAATGATCAATATCGGAATCAGATACTCTTTTTTCATGACAACAGATCCTTTATGCGTTGAACTGGTTGGCAATTCTTTTCCTACGGGCTTTTCCCGCCACCCAGACACCGATGCCGAAAACAAACACCAGCACGGGCAAACCGGCAATGTTCAGTGTCTTGATCATTGCCCGGACAAAGGGGGTGGTGTCGGCCAAAGGATTGAGCATCTGCTGTTTGCTTCGCATGGCTGCAATTTCATCCTTGCCGTTCAGATGATCGATGGTGTTTAAAATGAATGTGGCATTGGTGGTGCGGCCTTCCGGGTCCAGCATGTTGTCCATGAGCATCTGGGAACATCCGAGCACAAAGATTTTGGCCGGGCGGGAGGTTTCCAGAATCCGGTTTTGTGCCACCACGTCCGGGATATCGCTCTCTGGGGTGACTTTGCCGGAGCCAGCCGTATCCGGTATTGCCGGATCCAGTGTTCCAGCCGCCTCTGCCTGGGCGTCGGATTCCGGTATATCCGCTTCTCCCACGGGTTTTTCAGGTATGGGTTTGTCTTTGAAGTAACTGGTGAAAGTCCCTTCCAGCAGATAAGCCAGGTCATAGCTTTTCATCTCTTCAGATGATTCCGGCGGAGAGATGAACATGGGATTCAGGTTGATCTCATCTTTCATGAGCCAGGAGTCTTTTGAGGTGCTCAGCAGCCGGGTGGCTGTCACACCGGCGGCAGTCAGGTTGTCTGATACAAGGGACAGGGGAGAGGCCTGCATGGCAATGACCCCTTTGATGTTGTGCATGAACGACGGTGTATTGTTGATGGTGTCTTCCTTGAGCATGGGCGCAAAATAGATGATCTGCTCCCCGCCTTCCCGGGGCTGGTGTTTGTATGCCGCCTTGTCCATTACAAATGCGGGTGTCATGGTGATGCCGTAGTGGGCCAGCAGTTTTTCCAGTCCGGTGTCAATGGGAAAATACTGGGGCATGCCCATGCCGCCGCGGGGCATGATTTCATTGAATGCATCCCCGAAAAAAGCGATATTGGTGCCTCTCATCAATGCCTGATCGATCTGGAACAGCTCATAATCGGAAAACGGTTCCGTGGGCTTGGCAATGATCAGGCAGTTGAGACCGTCGGGAATGGTCTGGTCTTTGAGGGCGATCTGCCGGATGTTGTACCGGTGGGACAACAGGTCGTTGAACACCTGCATATCGCCGCCGGATCCCCCCTGCATCATGGCTCTGCGGTCGGGTCCCAGGGCCGGTGTGCCGTGATCCGCCAGAAACCCGATATCCTGGTTGATACCGATCATTTTCTCGATAATCCCCATGATATCCTGTTCCAGAGTGTCCGGATCCGCCATCTGATAAGTGGTGCCGATGATGGGCAGATCCACGGCTGTAATGAGCGGCAGGCTGGCGGCCTGGTCCTGGTATGTCAGCACCAGACCGGCGGCTCCCTGGCCGGACGGAATATTCCGGTCCTGAATATCGGGCCAGGACAACGCCAAAAGATCATATTTTTTGCCGATATCGTTCAGGGCTTGTTTGCCGGTAATGTCCTGACGATCAAATGACAGGATATCCAGACTTTTGGCATTGATGCCGTCAATGGTTTTTTTCACGGTCTCCTGCAGGCCGGGCAGGTTGTCCAGTCCGATCAGCGGGGCGATGTCATTCAATGAAGAGGATAAATACAGAGTGGCCTGGATCTTGTCCTCTATACGCAGCAGGGCGGAGACTTTGTGGTTGAGTTTCTGGATGGCCGTGGTCAGCTGGTATTCCAGGCCGTCCGTGGAGGTGACGGCATTGATTTTTTCAATGAGGTCTCCGTGGATGAGCACCAGCCCCATGTAAGCGTTTGTGAATTTGAGTTCATCATTTTCCATCATCCGGATCTGGATGGGGGAGATGCCGTAACTTTGAGCCAGTTCCCTGTTCTCCACAGCTTTTGCGCTCAAATCCCCTTCTGCGGAAGAGACATTGTAGAACTGATAGTTGAACAGGCGGCCGGCTTGAGCCCCGTATTCATCCAGCAGATCCCTGAGATAGCGTTCCGTGTTGTTATGGGGTGCCGGCAGGTTGTTGGAGAAAAACACCTTGATGCTCAACGGTTCAGACAGAGTGACCACGGCTTTTTTGCTGGCATCGGACAATGAAAAAATTTTGCTGGCTGTCAGATCGGCCCTGAAAAAAAGGGTCAGCCCGACGATGTTCACCAGCACAATCACGGCCATATATAAAACAAACTTAATATAATGTTCCTTGAAAAATCCCATGAAGCCTCCTTAATTTTTTTCCTGCATCACAAGATGGGTGGAAAAGAGAAAAATGGATATCAGGCTGATAAAGTACACAATGTCCCGGGTATCCAGGATCCCTTTGGAAAAATTGGCAAAATGGGGGTTGGCCCCGAAATATTCAATCACCGTCACAATTTCCGGCGGCATGAAAAACAGCATCCGGTTGATGATGGTCAAGGTGAAGCACAGGGCGCATCCGATGATAAAAGCGATGATCTGATTGCGGGTCAGAGCGGATGCAAACAGTCCCATGGCGCAGTATGCGCCCGCCAGAAACACGGCCCCGATATATCCGCCGGCCACCGGCCCCCAGTCCAAATCCCCGATCAGGGAAATGAATATAGGGTAGGACAGGGTGGGTACCAGCATGGTGCAGGTGAACAGGGTGGCGGCAAAAAATTTTCCCAAAGCGATGTGGATGAAGGACACCGGCATGGTCAGCAGGGTTTCATAGGACCCCACGTTTTTTTCTTCTGCAAACAACCGCATGGTCAGCGCAGGAACAAAAAATGAAAACACCATGGGCAGCAGCGCGAAAAAGTCACGCAGATCAGCCCGGCTGTAAATGAAAAAAGTGGAAAAGAAAAACCATCCCACCACGATCAGAAACAAAGCGATCACAATATAGGCGATGGGGGATATGAAATAATCTTTGAACTCTTTTAAGGCAATGATTTTGATTTGTGACATGATCAGGTATTCTCCCGGGTCAGTTTCTGGAATATATGTTCAAGTGCCTGGGTTTCTCTGGTCAGTTCCATGATAATCCAGTCGGTTTCCTTGATTTTCAGGTAGATGTCCGAACGGATATCCCGGTCCGGAGGGCCCTGGATTTCAACGCGCACCGGGTCATCTTTGTCCGTGTTCAACGCGGTGACGGACAGGTTTGAATCCATGTCCGTGAAGAACTGGCTTACGGTTTTGAAATCCGGTCCTTTCAGGGTCAGGCGGATCAGATTGTCTTGAAGTGCGCCCTGTTTGAGCCGGGTGGTGGTATCGTCGGCCACGACCTTGCCGTTGTTGATGATCACGATGCGGTCGCAGGTGGCTTCGGCTTCACTGAGAATATGGGTGGAAAAAATAACGGTTTTCTTCCTGCCGATCTGCCGGATGATGCTCCGGATCTCGGCGATCTGGTTGGGATCCAGGCCGGAGGTGGGTTCATCCAGGATCAGGATTTCCGGATCCGTCATCATGGCATGGGCCAGTCCCACCCGCTGCTTGAGCCCTTTGGACAGGGTGGCGATGGGTTTGTGCATGATGCCTGACAAGCCGCACAGATCCGTCAGGGTGTGAAGCCGCTCCAGTTGACGGGCCGGATCCTTCAATCCTTTGAGCCGGGCCACGTAGATCAGATAATCATAGACCATCATGTTGTGGTATAACGGGGCTGATTCCGGCAGATATCCCATCAGTGATTTGATTTTCAGAGTATGCTCAGGCATGTGAAGATCCTTGACCGAGATCTGCCCGGATGTGGGTTTGAAATATCCGGTGAGCATACGCAGCGTGGTGGTTTTCCCTGCGCCGTTGGGTCCGAGCAGACCCATGATCTCTCCGGGCCGGACCGACAGGCTGACATGATCCACCGCGCAGAAATCATTATAGTATTTGGTCAGATCTTGAATCTCTATCAACACAACCTCCTTGGTTAAAAATCTTCCAGTACCCGGCTTTTATTCAGAAATGCCTGAAGTTCTTCCGCTGTCTTTCTGGCCGCCTGAACCGCTTTGCCCAGATGCCGGCTGAATGGGTCGTCTTTGCCCAGATTCCGGGTGACCGACCGGTACAGCTGTTCCCCTTTTTCAAAGTGGGCCATCACCTCCGCCGCCATTTTTTTCCGTTCTTCATGACGAAGTTTTTCACTTTGAATCACGCTTTCCAGTTTCTGCACCGCATATTCCACCAGCGCATCCCTTGGCATGTCATAGGCCTGTGAAACCGTACTCAAGGCATCGATGGTCCGGCGGCTCATGACATATGTTTTCTGTCGGCGGTGGATTTTTTCAAACTGGGGAAGCCGGATGGAACGGGCCAGTTTTTCCATGGCATCCATGTCTTCAATGATGTGGTCAAACAGGGATTTCTGCTTGATGCCCATGTGAACCGCCACCAGCCCGATGGCATCAATGGCTTTCTGGGACAGTTTGAATGTCGCCCGAACCGATTGTCTTCCCCTCAGATCCAGCACGGAGGGGGCTGAAACAGGGTCCCTGGGGGATGTCATAATGGATTCCTCCTTTTACACTGCCTGTATTATTTAATTCGGGTCATTCATAAAAGTAATGATGAATTATCGTGACCGAAAACCTTACAACAAATCAAGGGCCGGATCAACCAAAAATATGGGAGATTACCAAAATATCATCCAGAAGGCATCCAGAGACAAAACCGCCATTGCCGCACAGAGCCCGGTGCCGGCACCCAGAAAAAGCCGTTCTCTGCCATTGTGTTCAAATGCGGGATCGGTGCGGTGTTCCGTGTAGCACCGGGCATCCATGGCCAGGCACAGGTGATCGGCACTTATTACGGTTTTTTTGAGCAGGGGGAATGTCAGAAACCGGATTTGCCGGACCGGATTTTTTCTGACACTGCCGCACCGCGCATTGACCGCATCTGCCGTCTGCCCGGCCCGGGAAAGGATCAGGGGAAAAAATTTCAGGCACAGGCTGATCATGAGGGCCACCCGCTTTTCCGGAACAAACGGCACCGGTTTTAAGAACCATTGGGCCGCGCTTTTCAAGGCGGCCGGGCGGGTGGTGGCGGCAAAAAGCATGCCGATCATCATGACCAGAAAAAACCTTACCCCTACCAGTGTGCCCTGGGCCAGGCCCTGCCGGGTGATCTCAATCCCTGAAACGGATAAAATCGGTTCTCCCGGTACTGTGACCGCCCGGGCGGCCGCCATGAAAATCAGTAGAAGGATGAATCCCTTTAACCGGGCGATTAAGCGGGACAGGGTCATGCCCATGGCGCAGGTGAATGGATACACCACCAGAAAACAGGCCAGGCATGCGCTGAACCCGGCGGTGAACAGCACCATGCTCAGCATGCACACCAGAACGGTCTTGACCCGGATATCCAGGTCATGCAGGACCGTGGTGCCGGCCTGAAAAGAAAACAGGGTCAGGTCTGCCATGGCGGGGCGGTATATCCCATTCGGGAAAAACAGGGTTCCCTGATGCCGAAGCGTTCCAGATTCCCCAGCAGTTCATTGGGCGGGCCATCTTTGACCAGACGGCCCTGACCGTCCATGATGAGCATCCGGGACGCGTGGGTGATCACTTCTTCCACTTCGTGGGTGGCCATGATAATGGTCTGTCCTTCCCGGTTCAACCGGCAGATGACCTCCACGAGATCCCGGGAAGCGGGATGGTCCAGGTTGGCAAAGGGTTCATCCAGCACGATGATTTCCGGATCCATGACCAGGATACCGGCAATGGCCAGCCGCCGTTTCTCACCGCCGGACAGGGTGGAAGGGTTCCGGTCTTTTAAATGGATCAGGTTCATGTATGCCAGGGTCTCATGGACTTTTTCATGAATCCGGGCCCGGGGCGTATTCAGATTTTCCAGGCCGAATGCCACCTCATCTGCCACGGTATCTGCCACAATCTGGGTGTCTGCATCCTGAAACACCATGCCGATGGTTTTCCGGGTAAAAATCAGGTCTGCGGTCACGGATCGGCCATGGAGCCGGATTTCACCGGATGTCGGCCGGACCAGGGCATTGAGATGCCTGATCAGCGTGGTTTTTCCGGATCCGTTGGGTCCGGCCAGAAGAATGAATTCTCCGGGAAAGATCCGGGTGCAGATGTCATGAATTCCTGTGCCGTTGAAAAAGGCATGGGTCAACTGATCGATTTCCAGAATGGGCCGGGGCATGATAAGTTATTCCTTGAGCAGGGGCCGGATTTTCCGGGCCATGATAACGGCGCCTGCGATTTTCACGGCATCCCCCAAAAGAAACGGCACCAGACCCAGGGCCAGTGCCTGGCCCCAGGACAGGGAAAATGCCAGTTTCAACCAGGGGACCCCAACCCCGTAAAGCATGATGGAACCAGCAATCATGGCCAGAATATCCCGGAACAAGGTTTTGCCCAGAAATTTGGATACGGCCCCGGTCACCAGGACTGCAGGCAGATATCCCAGCAGATATCCGCCTGTGGGGCCGAATATTTTGCCGATCCCTGATGTGCCGCCGGCAAATACCGGCAACCCGGCCAGGCCGATCAGCAGATACACGGCAACGCAGGCGGTTCCCCAGGTAGGCCCCAGAATCAGTCCGGCCAGCAGAACAAACATGTTCTGCAGCACAATGGGAACCGGTCCAATGGGAATGGCGATAAACGCACCCACACATATCAGGGCCACAAACAAAGCGGCATAAACCATGGGCCGCAGGGAATCGGTCGGAGACATTGTAAATTTCCTTTCAGGTATGAAAACAGTCGCCGTAAATGATGGGATGATGCTGTCCTTTGTCATCTTTCACCCACAGGGTGCCGGTGTCATCCACGTCTTCAGCCAGGCCTTCAACAATCTGATGCCGGGTTTCCACCCGGACCCGGGTGCCGATGGTGGAAGTGCGCTGCTTCCATGCCGCCATGATATCAGGGACATTCAAATCCTGGATCCGGTGAGTGAAATCCCGGAAAAATCGGGCCAGTATTTTTTGTCTGGACACTGGTCCGCCCAGGGCCTGGCCAATGGAAATGGCTTCGAATGCACTGGATGAAGGGTCGTTGTTGACATTGATACCGATACCCACCAGCAGAAACCGGATCATATCCGCCCGGGTTTCGATCTCAGACAAAAGTCCGGCCAGTTTTTTTCCGTCCAGCAGAAGATCATTGGGCCATTTGACCCGGACATCCAGTTTGAACAGGGTTTCCAAAGTCAAAGACAGACTCAGGGATGCGGCAAAATTGTACAGGTAAGCCAGGGCCGGCGGAGTGTCCGGAGTCAAAATCAGGGTGATCCACAGCCCGCCCGGGTCTGACTCCCATTTGCGGTTGAGCCGGCCCCGGGCTTTTGTCTGGTGTTCCGCCACCACACAGCTTAAATGGGGCACCCCCTGCCGGGCCAGTTCTCTTGCCGTGTCCATGGTGGTGTCCACCCGGGGAAAATAATGAATCCGATCGCATAAAGGCGGGTCAAAGCAGACCGGCAGCAGCAGATTGTCCGGGTCTGTCAGAAAATACCCTTTAGGACTGGATTCGATCGGGAATCCGTCCTGTTTCAACGCCTGAATATGTTTCCATACGGCCACCCGGGAGATGCCGGTCAGATCGCTGAGCCTGACGCCGGAAACAGCACGGCCGTTTTCCCGGTACAACCGTTCCAGGATGTTTTCGCGGATATGCGGGGTTTCGTTAACCATAATAGAAAAGATTGGTTAACAGAAAAACAGGTCCGGGTCAAGAAAATAGATGCGCCGAATTGGGTTTTCCGGTTTTGCTTGAACCGGACCGCCCATGTGGTTTATAAAAGAAAAATGATTCAAAAGGAAACACGGATATGAAGGTCGTCAGACAGGTGTTGCCCCACTCATCCGATTTCAGGCGGTTCTGGAAACAGGCTGGCCCGTTTGAATTCGCGTTGACCAGTGCAGAGTATCCGCCGGTGCTGCTGGAACCTGAGGAATGGATTTTCGGGCATACGGCCCGGGATGTGCTCGAAGCATTGATGGGATTTGCCCCGGGAAAAACAAAGATTGTCCGGTCGGATTTCAATGTGAAAAATACCCGGATTCTGCGGCCGGATAACCTGATTCCATGGAAAATCCAGGATTTCCCTGAACAATGGAATCAGATGGTGTGTGACTTTTTTATCCCTGAAGGGCATCTGACCCGGATGGTGGAAGACCGGATGAACGCAGTTCCCGTTCCCGGAGAGGATGGGCACCAGGTGGCGGCCGCATTTTTCAGTCTGCTGGAGGATCATCTGGAGACCATGGGATATGTCTGGTTAAAACCCCGGGAAAATGCCAGATATGCCGCGGTTCAGGCGTATCTGTCGGAATGGGAAAAAGATGAAAAAGACGCCGGTTTGCTTTAGTCGTTCAGGTCAGACCTCATTGTTGAGAATTTTATTGCACAGCATCTGTTTGTAGTCGATTCCCACGGTCTTGAATCCTTTGGTGCCGTATTTCATATTGCCTTCCAGCACCAGAAACCGGCCCCGGGATTCCACAATATCGATGCCCACATCATTCCACCCGCATTTTTTTGCTGTTGAAACCGCCAGATCCAGGGCAGCGCCCGGCACCGGATCAAAACAGATGTGTCCGCCCTGGGAGACATTGGTTTTGAACGTACCTGCCGTAGCGACCCGCCAGTAGGCCAGCACCACGTCCCGGCCGATGATGATGATCCGCATGTCCCGGTCTAAAGGCAGGTATTCCTGGATATAGGCCGGGGTTTTCCGGGTCAGGTATGCGGACAGATCATCCGGGTTCTGGATGAGAAAGACCCCCTGGCCCCGGGCCGATCCCCGGGGGATTTTGGCAATGAACGGAAAAGAGAACTCAGACAGGATGGCCTGTTTCTGGCGGGGACCGTAAAACACCCGGGTTTTGGGGTGTGGCACGCCCAGCATCTGAAACATGGCGGTCTGCCGGATTTTGTCCATGGCAAAAGTGTAGGTGTGGACACTGGGAAACGTGGATTTTCCCATGGCATTGAACAGACCGGCGTAAAACGCGGTGGGATAAAGAATGCGCCGGGCCGAGACCAGCTGCTGCTGCTGTTCCGGGGAATAATCATGGAAATTGGGTCTGAACCCCAGTGTCGTGATCCGGGAACAGTGCCTGAGCCGGGCCCCGATGGCCACCAGGCCTGAATTTTTTGATCCGGGGCTAAGGTCGGTCATAGCCGTCAGGATTTTTCTGCTGCCAGTGCCAGGCGTCTGCACACATGTCATCCAGGGTTCGAGTGGCCTTCCACCCCAGTTCCTTTTCTGCTTTGCCGGGATCGGCCCAGCAGGCCGCGATATCCCCGGGCCGCCGGGGGACTGTGTCATAGGGGATGGGGCGGCCGCAGGCCCGTTCAAATCCCCGGATCATTTCCAGTACTGAATAGCCTTTTCCCGTGCCCAGGTTGTAGGTAAGGACGCCGGGGGCGGCCAGCAGTCTGGGCAGGGTTTTGACATGGCCTTCCGCCAGATCACACACATGAATGTAATCCCGGACCCCGGTGCCGTCCGGCGTTGGGTAATCATTGCCGAACACCCGGACCCGGTCCAGAGAACCAATGGCCACCCGGGCGATATAAGGGACCAGATTGTTGGGAATTCCCCGGGGATCTTCCCCGATCAGGCCGCTGGGATGGGCCCCCACCGGATTGAAATACCGGAGCCGGGCAATATGCCATTCCGGGTCGGATATGAACAGATCCTCAAGGATCTGTTCGATCATTAATTTGGTCCGGCCGTAGGGGTTGGTGACGGACAAGGGAAACACCTCAGTGATGGGCAGCGTGGCGGGATTTCCATAAACCGTGGCAGAGGAGGAAAAAATAATTTTTTTGACGCCTGATTCCGCCATGACCGACAGCAGGTTCAAGGTGCCGGAGATATTGTTGTGAAAATAGGTCAACGGCATGGTGGTGGATTCCCCCACCGCTTTGAGCCCGGCAAAATGGATCACGGCATCGGGCCGGGACCGGTCAAAAACCCGGGCGAGTGATTCTTTGTCCAGCAGATCCTTTTTGTAAAAGTCCACAGATTTGCCGGTGATCTGTTTCACCCGGGTCAGGGAGGCTTTGGCGCTGTTGCACAGATTGTCCACCACTGCCACATCCATGTTCTGTTCAAGAAGCGCCGCACAGGTATGGCTGCCGATATAGCCGGCGCCGCCGGTTACCAGTATTTTCATGGTCTGTCCTTGTCAGGTTTGAGTCTCTGTATCTTTTACCGGGCGGTTCGGTGGAACAGGTCCCGGCATCGGTTGCAGTTTACACACAAGTGATTGCCCCCTGCAAGGATATTTAAAAAATTGGCGTCCGGGCAGAAAAAAAAACTCGCTGACATTGACAGGCCATGGGACGGTGATTAAAATACATGTCATTCAGGCGGGCATATCCTGAATTCAATAAACCATAAGGAGAGTTTACCAATGATTGAATTGACAGATCCTGCAAAGGAGCAGATCGACAACTACTTTCAGGGGAAAGAACCGACCCCGATCCGTATTTTTCTGAATTCCGGCGGCTGAGGGGGCCCCTCCCTGGCCATGGCTCTGGATGAGCCTAAAAATTC
>CALGAJ010000034.1 GCA_937951975.1 uncultured Desulfotignum sp. | reverse complement strand
CCCTGGAAGTGCTGGTGAACAAGGGCAAATTCGACAGCATGCCCGACCATCTCAAAGCCATGTTTGAAACCGCGATTCACCGGGCATCTCTGGATTTTACCCGGACTTTCATGCAGATGGAGAAAAGAGCGGAAACCGACATGCTGGCCGCCGGGGTCACCAAGGTGGAACTGCCCCAGGCCACGGTGGATGAAATCCAAAAAGCCGCTGATGCCATCTGGGATGAGGTGGGGGAAAAAGATGAATTCTCGGCCCAGTACATTGAAATGATCCGGATTCATCTGAAAAAACTGGGTTACTGATCGATACCGGCGGATGTGAAAATGGCGTTTTTCAGGCCGACCAATGATCCTGGAAAGCGCCGTTCTGCCGGATGACGATATATCCATTCAAAACCTGCTTACACATTGCGGAGGAATATGCAGAAACTCAAACAATTCATTACAATTATCGGAAGCATGAACCGGGGGCTGGGGAGGATCTCCTCCTTTGTGCTGATGCTGATCATGCTTTTTTTATGTTATGAGGTGGTGATGCGCTATTTTTTCAACTCCCCCACCATCTGGGTCCATGAGCTTTCCGGGTTTTCCTTTGCATTTTATCTGGCCTTGACCGGTCCCTGGCTTCTGGAGCGCAAAGAACATGTGAGCGTGGACATTGTCTACAGCAAATTTCCGCGCGGTTTCCGGCTCACGGCGGATATCATCGCCTATCTGGTGTGCCTGTTCTTTTTTGTGATCCTTTTCTGGGTAGGCGGAAAAGATATGCTGCATGCATTCAAGATCAATCAGCATTCCTACACGGTCTGGGGGCCGCCCCTGGGTCCGGTGAAGCTGTTTGTACCGGTTGCTGCGGGGCTGTTCATTCTTCAGGCTCTGGCAGGGATCTGTGACGCCATCGTGAAATTCAGGGAGGAATCTGCCAAATGAGCCCGGTACTGATTGTTCTGTTGATGTTTTTAGCCCTGGTGGTGCTGTTTGTTCTGGGCACGCCGGTGGCCTTTGCCCTGGGAACCGTGGGCCTGACCTTTATTATTACCATTTTAGGGCCGGCCAAGCTGCAGATTCTGCCCCATGCGGTGTTTGCCCAGATGTCCGGGGAAGTATTGATTGCCATTCCGCTGTTTATCATGATCGGCAGTCTGCTGGATAAGTCCGGGATCGCCGATGACATGTTCGAGCTGATCTACAAATGGCTGGGGCCCATGCCGGGCGGCCTGGCCGTGGGCACGGTCCTGGTGTGCGTGGTCATTGCCGCCATCGTGGGGATTGTGGGGGCCGCCACCGTGACCATGGGGCTCATCGCCCTGCCGGCCATGCTCAGCCGGAATTACAAAAAAGAGATTGCCATCGGGTGTATTTCCGGGGGCGGGGCTTTGGGGTTTCTCATCCCTCCCAGCGTGACCATGATCGTGTATTCCTCGGTCACCGGGGTTTCCATCGGCAAGATGTTTTTAGGCGGGATTCTGCCGGGCCTGCTGCTGGCTTCTTTGTACATCATTTATATTATTGTGCGCAGTTTTGTCCAGCCCGGCATCTGTCCGGCCATTCCCAAAGAGGAACGGGCCACCTGGGGGGAAAAGTTCCTGGCGCTCAAAGGGCTGTTTCTGCCGTTTCTGCTTATTTTTTCCATCATGGGCACCATTTTCATGGGCCTGGCCACACCCACGGAAGCTTCTGCCGTGGGCGCACTGGCTGCCATCGGTGTGGTGGCCCTCCACGGCAAGCTCTCCTGGGATGTGTTTTCCTCGTCTCTTTACAGAACGGCCCGGCTGGGCAGTATGGTGCTGTGGATCATCATCGGATGCCTGGCGTTTTCCACGGTGATCAATTCCCTGGCTTTGCCGGCATTTTTAACCCAGGTCATCAAATCGGTGGGGATCAACCCCTGGACCGTGCTGGTTGCCATGATGGCCAGTCTGTTTTTCTTAGGCATGGTCATGGATGATCTGCCCATCATCATGATCACCACCCCCATCTATGTGCCCATTATCACCAGCCTGGGGTTTGATCCGTTGTGGTACGGGATCCTGTTCATCCTGAACATGCAGATGGCGTATCTGACCCCGCCCTTCGGGTTTGTGCTGTTCTACATGAAAGGGGTGGTGCCCGAAGGGATCTCCATGGGCGACATCTACCGGTCCGTGGGGCCGTTCATATTTCTCCAGGCCATCGGCCTGATCATTGTCATGCTGTTTCCGCAGATTTCTCTGTGGCTGCCTTCACTCATGGGATAAATTAAATGATGACCACACAAGAAAACAAAGTAATGACCCTTACCGAGGCGATCAACCGGTATGTGACAAACGGGTGCCACCTGTCCATCGGCGGGTTCACCCTGAACCGCAACCCCATGGCCGCGGTGCATGAGATTATCCGGCAGGAAAAAAGAGACCTGCATGTGTATGCCCATTCCAACGGCCAGGGTGTGGACGAGCTGATCGGGGGCGGGTGTGTATCCCGCCTGGAGATCGCCTACGGCGGGACCGGCAAATTCATGTCCACCTGTATCCGGTTCCGCAAAGCGGTGGAAGAACAGACGCTCATGGTGGAGGATTATTCCAATTTTCAGATGACCCTGCGGTTTCTGGCCGGGGCCATGGGCGTGCCGTATCTGCCCACCCGGTCGTCCCTGGGAACGGATATCATCGAAAAATGGGGGTTTTCAGAAGAATTCAGAAATGAAGATCCGCGGATCCCCAACCGGAAACTGGTGGTGGCGGACAACCCGTTTGACGGGTGGGGGGACACGGAAAAAGTGGTGCTGGTGCCGGCCATCAACCCGGATGTCACCATCATTCATGTCCAGACCGCCGATGCCCGGGGCAACTGCCGCATGGAAGGGCTGACGTTTGCGGATGTGGAACAGGCCAAGGCATCCCGGGTGCTGATCATCACCTGTGAAGACCTGGTTGCGGAGGGGTATCTCAAAACCGAGCCGGACCGAAACCAGATTCCCTTTATTCACGCCACCGCCGTGGTCAAGGTACCGTTCGGGGCCTATCCCACCGCCTGCTACCGGTATTATGACTATGACCCGGTGTACATGAAAGCCTATGCCCGGGCCGCCCATGACGATGCCGCTTACCAGGATTTTCTGGCAGAGATGGTGTATCCGCACAAAACCCATACCGACCTGCTGGACCATGTGGGCCGGCACCGCCTGGAAACGATCCTGGCGGGCCGCAACTGTGGATATGCCAAAAACCTGGACCGGAGATAAAGGAGCCTTGACCATGGAGTATACGTTAAAAGAGCTGATGACCATCTGTGCGGCCCGGGAAATCAAGAACGGCGATATCGTGTTCTGCGGCACCGGCATCTCCATGCTGGCCGCCATGGCCGCCAAGAACATCAACGCGCCGGACAGCGTGATTTTTTTTGAAACCGGGGCCATCGATTCCGAGCTGGCCCATATTCCGCTGGCCGTGGCCGATTCCCGGATCATGTATCACACCTCGGCCAACGGGGGATTGATGGATGCGTTCTGCACCATGCAGAACCCGTTTGTGGGGCAGCGGGTGGTGGGGATCCTGGGTGCGGCCCAGATCGACATCTACGGCAACCTCAACTCCACGGTGATCGGGGAGTATGATGCCCCGGATGTGCGGTTTTCCGGCTCCGGCGGGGCTTGTGACGTGGCCTCGTTCGTGTCCCGCAGCATCATCTTCATGAAGATGGAAAAGCGGAAGTTCAAGAAAAAACTGGACTATCTCACCAGCCCCGGATACCTGGACGGACCGGACGGCCGCAAAAATGCAGGCCTGCCCCCGGGGGGACCGGACAAGGTGATCACGGACATGGGGGTGATGGGATTTGACCCGGACACCAAACAGATGATCCTGCTGGGCTGTTTTCCCGGCATCACTCCTGAACAGATCCTGGATCATATGGAGTTCGAGATCCGGACCGACCAGGCAACGGAAGTGCCGGTTCCCACGGAAACCGAGCTGACCCTGCTGCGGGAAAAATGTGACCCCCAGCGGTTGATCCTGTAATTTTTTTTCAATCCTTGATTCAGGTCAAGGATTAGTGAATGACATTCCGCTAAGATGGGTGCACCATCGAGACAGACAAACCGGGATCCGGCAACGGTTCCCGAAACTGCACCCAAAAGGAGGAATGCCATGAAGAAAAAAGAGATCACCCGTCGACACTTTTTAAAGAACAGCACCCTGGCCGTCACCGGAAGCGCGCTGATTCCCGCGTTTTTAAGAGCCCCGTCCGCGTTTGCCGCACCGGAGAGCAAGACAAAGATGTTCTGCTACCAGTGTGAACAGACCATGGGCGGCAGGGGATGCACGGTCATGGGGGTGTGCGGCAAGACCCCGGAGGTGGCCGCGCTCCAGGATCTGCTGGTGCACTCCCTGAAAGGGCTTTCCATTGCCTGTGCAGCCGGCAGAAAAATCGATGTTTCCGACAATGCCACGGACCGGTTCACCTGCGAAGCCCTGTTCGCCACGCTCACCAACGTGGAATTCGACCCGTATCGCCTGGAAGACCTGCTGCACCATTCCGTGGCCCTGCGGGACAAAATGATCCAGCGGGTGCATGCCGCCGGCGGAAAAATCGAGTCCACCAGCGATGCCCTGACCCTGAAGCTCAAACCCAATGTGGACGGCATGGTCAAGCAGGCCGCAGCCTACGGCCTGATGTCGGATCCGGATGTGGACCCGGATATCCGGTCGTTGCAGCACACCCTTTTGTTCGGTATCAAAGGCATGGCCGCGTACACCGATCATGCCGCGGAATATGATCAGGAGGATGAAGCCAACTACGAATTCGTTCACCGGGCCATGGCATCCCTGGAGGACAGGACCCTGGGCATGGATGAGCTTCTGGGCCTGGTCCTGGAGTGCGGGGAGAAAAACCTGCGGGCCATGGAGCTGCTCAATATCGGCAACACCACCGCCTATGGCCATCCCGTGCCCACCAAAGTGCCGCTGGGGGCCAAAAAAGGAAAAGCCATCCTGGTGTCGGGACATGATCTCATCGACCTGGAAGCGGTGCTTAAAGCCAGTGAGGGCAAAGGCATCTATGTGTACACCCACGGAGAGATGCTGCCCACCCACGGGTATCCGAAACTCAAGGAGCGGTTCCCGCATTTCTACGGCCATTACGGCACGGCCTGGCAGAACCAGAAAAAAGAGTTTGACGAGTTTCCCGGTGCCATCCTCATGACCACCAACTGCATCCAGAAACCCAAACAGACCTACAAGCAGAATATTTTCACCACCGGCACCGTGGGATGGCCCGGCGTCACCCATGTGAACAAGAACAACCTCAAACCGTTGATCGACCGGGCCCTGGCACTGCCGGGATATCCTGAAGACAAACCGGACATGGACGTGCTGGTGGGATTCGGTCACCAGAGCGTGCTCGGTGTGGCCGACAAGATTGTCGCCGGTGTCAAAGACGGGTCCATCGGGCATTTCTTCCTGGTGGGCGGGTGCGACGGGGTGAAAAAATCCCGGAACTACTACACCGAGTTTGTGGAAAAAACCCCGGACAACAGCATTGTCCTGACCCTGGCCTGCGGCAAGTTCAAGTTCTTCAAGCACCAGCTGGGGGATATCAACGGCATCCCGCGGCTCCTGGATGTGGGCCAGTGCAATGATGCCCATTCCGCCGTGCTTATTGCCGTGGCACTGACCAAGGCCTTTGACACGGATGTCAACGGGCTGCCGTTGTCGTTCATTCTGTCCTGGTACGAACAGAAGGCCGTGGCCATTCTTTTGAGCCTGCTGCACCTGGGCATCCGGGATATCCACCTGGGACCGTCCCTTCCGGCGTTCATCACCCCCAATGTCCTGGACGTACTGGTGAAAAACTACAATATCAAGCCCATCAGTACCCCGGATGAAGACCTGAAACAGATACTGGGATAGCCTGCCTTGGATAAAACCCCCGATGTTCAGGTCTGACACCAAGCCCTCCGGCGGTTTCCGCCGGGGGGCTTTTTTGCGGGTGAACCGCAAACCTCTTCAGAGTGTATCCTTTGACGGGTTCGAATTAAAATCAGTGCCTGGTATATTTTAAATCAACCAGTGCTTTTTCTAAAAACCACCCTTCAGGATGGGGGTCTTTTGCCGGTTTGACGGTGACGGGATGATCCGGACCGGACTTTTGTTTTTTCACATAGAGCAGATAGCAGTGTGAAGTGAGCGGGGTGACATGGGGGCGTCCGGTAAGAAGCGGCAGTTCTGAAGAAACGGTTTTCAACAATTTTCCTTTACGGTCATATTCACAATAAGTGCCGTCCGGATTTTTGATGTACCGGTGCATGGTTGCCAGGTCCACATAGATATCTTCCGTTGCCTTGCCTTGCAGTGTCGGGTCACATTTTTCTTTTTTCAGGTCAGTGCCCCCTACACTGGCTGCTGAAAAACTTACCGCCGCCACGATCCAAACAAAAAAAATGATGCTTTTTTTCATGCTCCCCTCCTTATCGCTGATCATCGGCAGACGATGCTGTTTTCAGTTTCGTCGGCTTAAATCATGCACATTGTTGTACTGTTAAAATGGATATCAGAAATGAGTTACAAATCAGTTACAGATTCAAAAAAATATTCTTGTTTTTCAGATTCTGCTGAATTGAAAGGATCATTTTCCGGGCCGGCAAACAGCGTGTTAATGCTTGACAGATGGTGTGCAGGCAGGTATCCATGACACTGAAACAACGAACCGTCCGCCAGGACCATGAAAAAATAAGGATATCATGAATACGCTGTACACCCCGGATCTGTCCACCCCCGTCAGCCGGCCCCTTTACATGACCG